>JAHEKO010000482.1 GCA_024638355.1 Acidobacteriota bacterium | reverse complement strand
GGCCAGGAGCCCCAGGGCGACCGCGAACCAGAGGGTCGCGCCCCGGATGACCAGGGTCGCCGAGGCCGCGGCGGCGGTCTCGAGACCCTGGAAATCGAGCAGCGCGGTGAGCGCGCCCTCCGAGGCGAGCAGCCCCCCCGGCAGCATCGACAGAGCTCCGGCCAGGGTAGATGCGCCGTAGTTGAAGATGCTCAGCAGCAGCGACACCGCGGCGTCGTACTCGCGAACCACGAGCCAGAAACCGACGCCTTCCGCCGCCCAGGCGATCGTCGCCAGCACCACCGCCTGCACCTGGATCACCGGCCGCATGAGCAGCTGCAGCCGGTCGTAGGCCTCGTCGAGAGCGTCGAGGCGGCTACCGATCACCGGCAGATGATGGGCGAGCCGAGACAGCCGGCGGTAGAGGACCGACCAGCTGAGAATCGCGGTCATGGCGACCACCGCCACCAGCGCCGCCGCGGCGATCCACAGGCCGCCGGCGAGCGCCAGCGCGCCAAGCGCCACCAGCACCAGCATCCCGCCCAGATCGGTCACCCGCTCGGCGATCACCGCCGCGACCACCCGCCGAGCCGGCCCGCCGCCGAGATGACGGACCAGCCAGGCCTTGCCGAGCTCCGCGGCCTTGCCCGGCGTGACCGACAGCACGAAGCCGGCCAGGAAGATCGCCAGGCTAGCCGGGAGATCGAGCGACGAGTCCAAGCGGTCGAGATAGAGCTGCCAACGAACGAAGCGGAGCGCGTAGTTGACCAGCGACAGGGCGAGCACCGGCACCAGGACGCGGAGGTCGAAGCTCCGCGCCGCCGCCAGAAGCTGGCGGCCGTCGGAAACCAGAATCAGGATCGCGAGCACCACCACGGCGAGCCCGCCGGCGAGCAGCAGGCCGCGCCAGAGGCCGCGTAGCGGCGGCGCCTGCATGCCGATCTCGGAAGCGCCGGAGGTCGCTTCGACGGCGCCGTTCTCTTCCGGCTCGCTCATCCGGCGCTCGCGGGACTGCTCTCGCTCCGCATGACTCTAGGGCGGCGGCTCGCTGCCCATCGGCCCGGCCGTCCACGGGGTCGAGTAGATGACGATCTGGTCGCCGAAGAGAGTGATGTTGTTCGGAATCGTGAAGCTCTCGAGAGGCGTGAAGGGCGAGCCCTCGGCGACCAGAGCCGGAAACCAGTCGGGAAAGATGGCCAGGAAGTCCGGCCGCTGCTCGCCCAGGTAGACGAGCGTCCCCTCGTCTGCCAGACGGCCGGCGGCAGCGGCCTCGTAGCGGACCCGGCGTGCCTCCGGATGGGCGATGCCGGCGAGATCGACGATCCGGTTGGGCAGCAGGTAGCTGAAGACGCCGATGTCGGTCACGGCGACCACCGCCTCGGGCGGAATCCGCTCGCTCAGCCAGCGGGCGGCCCGCACGTTGCCGTCGTAGACGTTGGCTACCGACTGGACGTAGCGCTGCGCGCCCCGCGCCACCCCGACCGCGTTGGGCCAGAGGAGGAGTGCCAGGAGCACGATCCGCACGGGCAGGCGGTAACGCCCCAACCGCACCGGGCCGGCGAGTCGCTCCGTGACACGCTCCAGGCCGGCGACACCGACGACGACGACGATCGGAAAGAGCGGAAAGTAGTAGCGGCCGAAGTTGCCCGCCACCGTCTCGCCGCTCGCCGCCGACAACACGCCGTAGGCGACGGGCAGCCCGACCAGCCAGGCGGCCGGCAGCAGGCCGCGGTCACGGGCGGTGCCGAGCCGACCGGCCAGCGCGAGCAGCCCGGCGCCCGCGAACAGCGCCATGTAGGGCTGCGAGCGGAACAGCACGTCGATCGGCGCGCGCAGCAGGTAGCGCAGGGACGGCACGAGCGACGTCGAGGCGCCCTCCACGGCCGCGGGCACCTTGGCGCCGAAGGTCGTCGGCAGCGGCGAGCCGGCCACGGCGACGTTGAACGCCACCATCGGCAGTAGGACCACGGCGGCCAGCGCCAGGGGCGGGCCGACGGACGCCCAGGCCGGGCGCCGAACGACCAGCCCGCCCTCCGCATCGCGGTCGAAAAGGAGGAGGCGGTCGACGAAGGCGAGCGTGAGCAGCAGCAAGCCCTCGGGCCGAGCCAGGCAGGCGGCGGCGAGCACCGCGATCGACACCGGGAGGGCGCCGGAGCGCCGGCGCTCGCGCACGTGGAGCAGGATTCCGGCGAGCGACAGGGCGCTGAACAGCGGGATCTCGAGACCCGAGATCGCCGACCAGGCCATCCACTCGGTCAACGCCGTGAGGACCGCCCCGAGGAGCGCGAGACCGCCGGAGAGGCCCAGCTCCCGGCACAGCCGATAGACGAGGTCGACCGTCAGCGCGAACAGGGCGATGCCGAGCAGCTTGCACCAGATGACCGGACTGCCCGGCAGCAGAAAGAGGACGGAGACGAGAGCGGTCCACAGCGGCGCGGTCGTCCCCGGGACCAGCTCGCCCGGATTGACGGCGAGGCCGGCGCTGGCGGCCAGGTTGCGGGCGAAGACGAGGTGAATCCAGGAATCGTCGAGCGGAAAGCCGAGGCGGCCGTCGAAGAAGAACGCCTCGGCGCCGACATAGAGGAGGCTGACTCCCAGCGCGAGGCCGATACTGAGCCAGCGCGTGCGGCGAGGCTCGGCGAGCGTGTCGTCGGGCTTCACGATTGCCCATGCTACCGGAGTCGCGCACCGGCGTTGGCATGCCACAGCGACCGCCGAGAGGATCCGTATACTCCCTTACCGATGGAGCTGATCAAGATCGATCCGGCCCGCCGGCGCAAGTACCGCATCCGGATCTACACGGGCATCGGCATCGGGCTGGCGCTGCTGATCGGCGGCACCTGGGTCCTCGATACCTTCTTCCGACCGAAGGTGGACATTCCGTGGAGCAAGGAGGAGCTCCTCGCGCATCCCGACGTCCAGCTCTTTCGCGAGTTCGTGCAGATCGACACGACCCGCGAGACCGGCAACGAGGTCGAGGCGGCGGAGTTCCTGGCGGCACAGCTCGAAGCGGTCGGCATCCCGACCCGCATCGAACGCCTGGGAGACCGTCACGCCAACGTGTGGGGCATCCTGGAAGGCGAGCGACCGGGCGCGATCGTCCTCCACAACCACATCGACGTCTACGAGATCCGCAACCCGGACATGTGGAACTTCGAGCCTTTCGGCGCCGAGATCGAGGGCCCCTGGATCTACGGCCGCGGCGTCTTCGACATGAAGAGCGTCACCATCACGCAGCTGCGCGCCATCCAGGAGATCGCCAAGCGCGA
>JAHEKO010000481.1 GCA_024638355.1 Acidobacteriota bacterium | reverse complement strand
GCGTGGCGGCCCGCCCGAGTCGGGGTTCTCGCCGGGACTAGTCGTCCCAGACGAATGCCGACGCCTTGACGTGAGTCTTGACCAGCATGGCCGTGCCTCCTTCCCGGACCCGGAAAAGCTCTCAACACCCGGCATCGCGTTGCGCCGACGCCTTGAGGACCGAGTCCACATTGAGCGGCTCACCCGCTGGGCTCACCGCCCGGATTCCGGAAGGTCTGTTATCGCCGCCCAAGAGCGACTTCAGCCATCCCCTACTAGTAACGCGAGAATCGCCGCCGATTCTGATCAGCCTGATCGGCCGGTCTCCGCTCAGAGAGTAGACTTCCGCCCATGGCCCGGCAGACGCTCAACACCACCTGCGTCATGGACTGCCCCGACGCCTGCGCCCTAGAGGTCACCGTCGAGGACTCCCGGGTAACCGCGATCGGCCCCGGCGACTCGCACCCCGACGTGGGCGGATTCATCTGTTCGAAGGTCAGCCGCTTCGCGCGACGCCTCTATCACGAGGACCGCCTGCTGCATCCGCTGCGCCGCACCGGCGCCAAGGGCGAGGCGCGCTTCGAGCGCATCACCTGGGACGAGGCCATCGAGGTGATCACCCGGCGCTTCCGGCGTATCCGCTCCGAATCGGGCGGCGAGGCGATCCTGCCCTTCCACTACGGCGGCTCGAACGGCCTGCTGACCGACGAGTTGCTCGATTACCTCTATTTCGCCCGCCTCGGCGCCTCGCGCCTCGACAAGACCATCTGCGCGGTACCCGCGACCCGCGTCGCGGTCGGCATGTACGGCAAGATGCCCGGCGTCGCCTTCTCCGACTATCCCGAGGCCAGGTGCATCGTCGTCTGGGGCGCCAACCCGCGCGGCTCGAACATCCACCTGGTGCCCTACCTGCGCGCGGCGAAGCGCCGCGGCGCGACGATCATCACGATCGACCCGCGCCGCAACCTCTCCCGGGCCGAGCACGATCTCCATCTGCCGGTGCGGCCCGGTCAGGACCTGCCGCTGGCGCTGGCGATGATCCGCTGGTGGGAGGAGCGCGAGGCGCTCGACCGCGACTTCCTGGCGACCCACGCGGACGGCCTGGAGCCGCTCCTCGAGCGCGCCCGCGACTGGACGCTCGAGCGCGCTGCCGAGGTGAGCGGGGTCGCGGCAACCGACATCGAGCGAACGGCGTCGACCCTGGCGGGGAGCGATCCGGCGGTCGTCCGCTGCGGCTGGGGCCTCGAGCGCAACGCCAACGGCGCCCAGGCGATCGCCGCGGTGCTGGCCATTCCGGCGCTCCTGGGAAAGTTCGGCGTGCGCGGCGGCGGCTACACGCTGTCGAACGGCGGCGCCGCGAAGTTCGACGCGGGCGCGATCGTCGGCGATCTCGACTGGAGGACCCGCAAGGTCAACATGACCCAACTCGGGCGCGCGCTCGGACCCGACTTCGATCCGCCGCTGCGGGCGCTCTTCGTCTACAACGCCAATCCGCTCGCCACGGTGCCGGAGCAGGACGTGGTGCGGCGTGGGCTGGCCCGCGACGACCTCTTCACCGTCGTGCACGACCAGGTCCTGACCGACACGGCGCGATACGCCGACATCCTGCTGCCGGCGACGACCTTCCTCGAAGGCTGGGACATCCGCCCCGGCTACGGCAGCTACGTCGTCGGCGGCCTGCGCCCGGTCGTCGAGCCCGCCGGCGAGGCGCGCACCAATATGCAGATGTTCGCCGCGCTCGGTCGGTCGATGGGGTTCGACGAGCCCGCCTTCGAGCTCGACGACGAGACCCTCTTGCGCCGCGTCGCGGAGCGGATCGAGATGCCCGGCGGGCCGCCGGCCGGGGATCTACTGGCGGCCGGAGAACAGACGCGCTACGACTTCCCCGGCGAGCGGCCGATCCAGTTCGAGACCAGCTTTCCACTCACCCCCGACAAGAAGATCCACCTGACGCCGCCCGACCTGGGCGAGCGTCCGTTCGCCTGGCAGCCGCCCGGCAACGACTACCCGCTGGCGATGATCTCTCCGGCGAGCGCCGGGCTGATCAACTCGACGATGGGCGAATACAACCTGGATACGCTGCGCGTCACGATGCACCCCGACGACGCCGCCGCGCGAGGCCTGACCGGCGACGGACCGGTGCGCGTCTTCAACCGGCGGGGCGAGGTTCACTGCCACCTGACGGTGAGCGACCGCGTCCGGCCGGGAGTGGTCTCGATGCCCAAGGGCGCCTGGCGGCGGTCGTCGCTCAACGGGTCGACGTCGGTCGCCCTCTGTCCGGACGACGCCCAGATTGTCGGCGACGCCGCCTGCTTCAACGACGCCCGGGTCGAGGTCGCGGCACTGTAGCCGAGCGCTACGGTAGCGGCACCCCGAGGACGATCCCGATCGAGATCAGGTCGACGTCGCCGCGCACGATCTCCGCGTAGCGCTCCCACTCGGCGCGCAGCCGCAAGAGCGGCAGGATCTTGGCCTCGAAGCCGGCGCCCGCCATGGTGCTCGTGCCGCTGTCCCCGATCGTCTGGGCCACTCCCAGGTTGATCGTGGTGACGTCGGCGCTCCAGTTGAAGAGCCCGAGCTTGGCGAAGAGCGCGAACCGGGAGCCGATCGGCAGCCGGCCGACCGCGGCGCCGTAGAAGCCGGTCGGGTCGTCGATGTCCACGCTCACCGGTCCCCTCCGGTAGAGCGGACCGCTGCCGTCGGAGAAGCCGACGAAGCTGGGCGTCGAGTCGCTGTCGTTCACCAGGTCGACGTAGCCGGCCTCGACGCCGAGGAAGGGCAGGAAGCGGTAGCCGCCAAAGAGCTTCCAGCCGTAGTCCTCGTCGTCCACGTCGCCGATGAGGATCGAGCCGTCGTCGAAATCGCGCACGGTATGGCCGAGCGAAGTGAGCCCGGCAGCGGCTCCTCCGTACCAGGCGGCCGTGAGCGCCGGTGGCGCGAGCAGGGCCGCGAGCAGGGCCGCGATCGCGAGTCGTCTCATGGCTCGCTATCGTAGACGATCGCCGCAGCCCGAGCTGCGCGCTTTGGTACGATCTCGCTTCGTCCGACGAGCCTTCAGGAGACAGCGATGCGATTCCTCAGAGCCTGCGCGGCTCTTGGCGTGGTCTGGATCATGACCCTGCCGGCCGGCGCCGAAGACCCCGAGTCGACCCCGTTCGACCACCTCGAGTTCCGGCCGATCGGCCCGGTGAACATGAGCGGCCGGGTGGCCGACGTCGAGGGCATTCCCGGCGATCCGAACGTCGTCTACGTCGGCGCGGCGTCCGGCGGCGTAT
>JAHEKO010000480.1 GCA_024638355.1 Acidobacteriota bacterium | reverse complement strand
AGATCTTCTTCGTCCTCTCGACCCTCTTCCTGATCTTCCTGGTCTGCCGGCTCCGGCCCGCCTCCTATTCCGCCGTCGACACCTTCGTCCTGATGATGGGCATGGTGGCGTTCCTCTTCCTACCCGCGAGCTTCCTCCACTTCTTCCTGATCTTTCCGCGCCCGGTACGGGTACGGCCGCGGCCCGGCGAGGCCGCGTTCGCGGTCAAGCGGCCCCTCTGGCTGGCGGTGCTGGGCGCGATCTACCTGCTGCCGCCGACGGTCCTGATCGTCACCTACGCGATCGCTCGCCGCGAGGGCGCGACTCTCAGCCTCATCTCGGGCGCCCCGCTCCAGAACTGGTGGCTGCTCGCCGCCTACATGGCGATCGCGCTCGCCGTGCTGGCCTACAAGGCGCGCAAGCTCGACAACCTGCGCGAGCGGCGCGGCGCCGGCCTGGTGCTGTTCGGCTCGCTCTTCGGCCTGGTGCCCTTCCTGGTCACCGCGGTCGCCTTTCCTTCCTTCCTGCACACCGAGAAGATGCTGCCCTTCGTCGTCGGGCCGCTGATCCTCGTGCCGCTCACCTTCGCCTACGCGATCGTGCGCTTCCAGCTGCTCGAGATCCACGTGATCCTGCGCAAGAGCCTGCTCTACACGGTCACCACGATCGTCGTGACCGGCCTCTACGCGGTGGGGATCGCGGTCTTCAACGCCATGACCCGCGGAACCTCGCTGGCGGCGTCGCCCTTCTTCCCGATCGTCTTCGCGCTGGTGATCGTGCTGCTGTTCGAGCCGCTCAGGCGGTGGATCCAGGAGATCGCCGGACGACGCTTCTTCGCCGAGCGCCGCCGGCTCGAGCAGGCGCTCGAGGAGGTCGGCGACGCCCTGACCGGCCAGGTCGACCTCCAGGCGGTGGTTCACGACCTGGTCGGTAAGCTGCCGCAGCTGCTGGGCCTTCACTTTGCCGGTCTCTACCTGGTGCGGTCGGACGCGCTCGAACGGGTGGCGGGCCCGCACCGGCTCCCCGAACGCCTGCACCTTCCCGCCGAGCTCCACGAGCAGCTCGCCCGGCGGCGCGGCCTGACCGTGCTCGAGGAGCTCGAGCCAATGGCCGCCGACTCGCGGGATCTCGGCCGGCTCATCGACGAGCTGACCGAGGCCGGAGTGCAGGTCATCGGCGATCTGACCACCCGCCGGCGCCGCATCGGATTGGTCGCCCTGTCGGGCAAGATCGACGAGACGATGCCGCTCGATCCCTCGGAGCTGTCGCTGCTCCGGCGGCTGCTGGACCAGGCGGCGGTGGCCCTCGAGACCAGCATGCTGCTGGAAGAGCGCACCGAGCAAGCCGAGCTCGAGCGCGAGCTGGAGATCGCCGCCTCGGTGCAGGCCCGGCTGCTGCCGCCACAGCTCGACTTCGGCCCCGGCTGGAAGGTGGCCGCGATCTGCCGGCCGGCACGACACGTCGGCGGCGACTTCTTCACCGAGCTTCCCGGACCGCACGAGGGCTCGCGAGCGGTGGTCTACGGCGACGTCGCCGGCAAGTCGGTCTCGGGCGCGCTGGTGATGATGGCGGCTCACGAGGTACTGCACTCGCTGGCCCTCACCCATCGCGATCCGGAGCAGCTCTTGAATCTCGCCAACCAGCGACTCTACGGCCTCGGCAGCCGCAAGAGCTTCGTGGCTCTGGCCTACCTGACCTCGACGCCCAACGGCGACGGGCTGCTCTACTCGCTGGCGGGCCAGCCGCAGCCGCTCATGCGCAAACACTCGGGCGAGGTGCGCGAGCTCGACCTGCCGCCCAATCGCATTCCGCTGGGAGCTCTCAACAACGGCAGCTACTGCCTGTCCCACGCGCCGATGGAGCGCGGCGACGTGGTGCTCGGCTATTCCGACGGCGTGATCGATGCGCGCTCGCCGTCGGGTGAAAGCTTCGGCTTCGACCGCCTGCTCAGCGTCGTCGAGACGACGGAAGCGAAACCCGATGAGTTGGTTGGACGAATTCTTGAATGTCTGGATCGCTTCACGCAGGGCAGCGAGCCCTATGATGACGTGACCTTGGTCGCCGTGGAGTGCGACCGGGAGACCATCCGATGAAGAAAATCCTCGTTCTCACCCTCGCCGTTCTCGTTCTGGTGGGCATCGCCTTCGCGATGATGACCCGCGGCGAAGCGCGCGAATGGACCACTCCCTCCGAGGAGGCACGGACGGAGTTCAACAGCGGCGTCGAGGCCCTGATGAAGTACTACTGGGACGAATCGGCTCGCCACTTCCGCGCCGCGCTCGATCTCGACCCGGACTTCGCGGCGCCCAAGGTCATGCTTCTCTACACCGGTTTCGAGACCGAGGAGCGCGAGCGTTTCATCGCCGAGCTTCGCGATTTGGATTCTTCGAAGCTCACCGAGCGTGAGCGTTTCCTGGTCGGGTTCACCCTCGCCAAGGCCGATCAGGACACCGAACGAGCCGATGAGCTGATCGCCGGGTACACGGCTTCGGAGCCTGGCGATCCCTTCCTGCTCATGACCTGCTCGACCGAGGCCTGGGAGCAGCGCGACTGGGAGCGCGCCGAACGCCACTACCGCAAGCTGATCAAGGGCAACCCGAACTGGGTGAACGCGCAGAATCGGCTCGGCTACATCGCCATGGCCCAGGGCAAGTTCGAGGAGGCCGAGGAGGCCTTCCGCAAGTACCACTACATCGCGCCCGATCAGGCCAACCCGCACGATTCGATGGGCGAGCTGATGACGCTGCTCGGCCGCTACGACGAGGCGCGGGAGTCCTTCGAGAAGGCGCTCGAGATCAAGCCCGACTTCTGCCTCACCTACTTCCACCTCGCCGACCTCTACGTCATGTCGGGCGACTTCGAGCCGATCCCCGAGGTCATCGCGGGGGCCGCCGAGCACTGCAGCCCCGAGTTTGCGGCCGGGCTCGAATGTGCGACCTCCCTGTGGAAGGACTTCTCGACGGGCGAAGTGGAGGCCGCCTTCTCCGAGGATCGCCGGGAGTGCCGCGAGCGGGCGGTGGGCCACGGCTCGTTCGTGCTGCACCTGCTGGCGCTCCAGTCGGGCCGATTCGAGGTCGCGGCGGCGACCGAAGCGGCTCTGCGCAGCTCCCTCGAGACGTACGAGACCGACGCTCTCGAGCCCAACACCGACGGCACCCGAGGCCGCTTGCTGCACATGGAGGGCGCGCGGCTCTCCGCCCAGGGCAACCTGGAGGAGGCCCAGCAGAAGCTGCTCCAGGCCGACGACTACCTGCTCTACTGGGGCAACGGCCAGGGCATCC
>JAHEKO010000479.1 GCA_024638355.1 Acidobacteriota bacterium | reverse complement strand
GGTGATCGGCGACTTCCTCGACCTCTACGAGGCCCGGCCCCGGGTCGTGGCGCACGACCTCCACCCCGATTACCCCTCGAACCGCTGGCTGGCCCGCGCGCGCGAGGAGGCCGGCGACGGCGGCCGACTCGAGTCGCTGGGCGCGGCCGAGCTCGTGCCGGTGCAGCACCACCACGCGCACCTGGCCGCCTGCCTGGCCGACAACTCGATCGCCGGCCCGGCGCTCGGGATCACCTGGGACGGCACCGGCTACGGGCCCGACGGCACGGTGTGGGGCGGCGAGCTCCTGCGCGGCGACGCCCGCGGGTACGAGCGCTTCGCCAGCCTGCGGCCCTTCCGGCTCCCCGGCGGCGAGGCGGCCATTCACCAGCCCGGGCGCGTCGCCTTCGCGCTGCTGTGGGAGATGTACGGCAGCGAGGCCGTCGAGCTCGACCGGCGCGAGGGCCTGGGCCTGCTTGGCGCGACCGAGCAACGCGTGCTTCCCCGGATGCTGGAGCGCGGACTCCGATCGCCCCTCACCTCGAGCTGCGGTCGCCTGTTCGACGGCGTCGCCGCGCTCCTCGGCCTCAAGCGGAGCGTGTCGTTCGAGGGCGAGGCGGCGATGGCGCTCGAGTTCGCGGCCGACGCGTCGGTGACGGACGCCTACCCGATCGAGCTCGGTCCGAGCGGCGGCTCGTCCGGCCCCCATGCTCCTCGCCTCGAGCTCGACTGGGCGCCGCTCGTCGAGGCGGTCCTCCACGACCGCTCGCGCGGCGCAGAAGCAGGTATCATCGCCGCGAGGTTTCACAACGCCCTGGCGCGCGCGGCTTGCGCCGTGGCGACCGAAGCCGGAGAATCGACAGTGGCTTTGACCGGAGGCTGTTTCCAGAACGCGCTCCTGAGCGAGCGAACCGCGGATCTCCTGGAGAGCGCCGGATTCACCGTGCTCCGGCACCGGCGGGTGCCGGCCAACGACGGCGGGATCAGCCTCGGTCAGGTCGCGGTGGCGGCGGAGGTAGCGAGCTCATGTGCCTAGGCGTGCCGGGCCGGATCGTCAGTCGCGATGAGAGCACCGTGGGCATGCCCATGGGCAAGGTCAGCTTCGGCGGCATCACCAAGGAGGTCTGCCTCGCCTACACGCCCGAGGCCGATATCGGCGACTACGTCGTCGTCCACGTCGGCTTCGCCATCTCGAGAATCGACGAGGCCGAGGCGCAGCGGGTCTTCGAGCTCCTGCGCGAAATGGACGAGCTGCAGGAATTGGAGATCGAGCAGCCGGAAGGCTAGCCGTCAGCCGTGAAGTACGTCGACGAATACCGCTCGGCCCCCGAGGCGGCCAGGTTCGTCAGCGCCCTCGGCAGCCTGGTGACGCGGCCGTGGGCGATCATGGAGATCTGCGGCGGTCAGACCCACACGATGATCAAGTCGGGCATCGACCGGCTGCTGCCCCGAGAGATCGGGGTCATCCACGGCCCCGGCTGCCCGGTATGCGTGACGCCGATCGAATTGATCGACAAGGCGATCGCGATCGCCCGGCGGCCCGAGGTCATCATGACCTCCTTCGGCGACATGCTGCGGGTGCCCGGCTCGAGCGCCGACCTGCTGAGCGCCAAGGCCGAGGGCGCCGACGTGCGCATGCTCTACTCACCGCTCGACGGCGTGAAGCTCGCCCAGCGCAATCCCGATCGCCAGGTCGTCTTCTTCGCCGTCGGCTTCGAGACCACCGCGCCCGCCAACGCCATGGCGGTCAAGCACGCGTCCGACCTGGGCCTCGACAACTTCTCCATCCTCTGCTCGCACGTCCTGGTGCCCCCGGCGATGGAGGCGATCTTGAGCTCGCCGAGCAACCAGGTACAGGGCTTCATGGCCGCCGGCCACGTCTGCGCCGTCATGGGCTACTGGGAGTACGAGCCGATCGCCGAGCGCTACCGGATTCCGATCGTCGTCACCGGCTTCGAGCCGCTCGACCTGCTCCAAGGCTCGTATATGACCCTGAAAGCGCTCGAGGAGGGACGCTGGGGAGTCGAGAACCAGTACACCCGCTCGGTCACTCGCGACGGGAACAAGCCGGCCCAGGCCCTGATGAGCGAGGTCTTCGAAGTCTGCGACCGCGCTTGGCGCGGTATCGGCGAGATCCCGGCGAGCGGCTATCGACTGCGCGAGACCTACCGACCCTTCGATGCCGAGCGCCGGTTCGAGGTCGAAACCGTCACCGCGACCGAGTCGCCGGACTGCATCGCCGGCGAGATCCTCCAGGGCCTCAAGAAGCCGCACGAGTGCGCGGCCTTCGGCACCCGCTGCACGCCCGAGAAGCCGCTCGGCGCGCCGATGGTCTCGTCGGAAGGCGCCTGCGCCGCCTACTACCAGTACGGCCGCGGCGAATGACCAAGCCGGTCGACCCCGGCGGGCTCTCGTGCCCGCTGCCGATCAGCGACTACCCGAGCGTCCAGCTCGCGCACGGCGGCGGCGGCCGACTGTCGCAGATGCTGATCGAGCGGCTCTTCCTCGAGGCGTTCGGCAATCCGCAGCTCGAGCTGCTGCACGACGGCGCGATCCTGCCGACTCCCTCGAACGCGGACGGCGGCGGCCGGCTGGCCTTCTCCACCGACTCCTTCGTCGTTCGACCGCTGTTCTTCCCCGGCGGCGACATCGGCTCGCTTGCCGTGCACGGCACGCTGAACGACGTCGCCATGTGCGGCGCCGAGCCCCTGGCCCTCTCCGTGGGCTTCATCCTCGAAGAGGGGCTGCCGATGGAGGACCTCTGGCGCATCACCCGCTCGATGGAAGCGGCCGCTCGTGAGGCCGGCGTGCCGATCGTCACCGGCGACACCAAGGTGGTCGACCGCGGCAAGGGCGACGGCGTCTACGTCAACACCACCGGTCTCGGTCGAGTCCGCGACGGTGTCGAGATCTCGCCGCGGCGCGCCCGGGCCGGCGACAAGATCGTCCTGAGCGGCGACCTGGCGGTGCACGGCATCGCCATCATGTCGGTGCGCGAGGGGCTCGAGTTCGAGACCGCGCTCGAGACCGACTCGGCCAACCTCTACCCGCTCGTCGCCGCGGTTCTCGACCGGGCCGGCGAAGCCGTTCACGTCCTCCGCGATCCGACGCGCGGCGGGGTGGCCTCGTCGCTCAACGAGATCGCGGCGCAGGCCAAGGTGGGCATTGTGCTCGACGAGCCGGCCATCCCGATTCGCGAGGAAGTTCGCGGCGCCTGCGAGATTCTCGGCTTCGATCCCCTCTACGTCGCCAACGAAGGCAAGTGCCTGGCGATCGTCGCCCC
>JAHEKO010000478.1 GCA_024638355.1 Acidobacteriota bacterium | reverse complement strand
GACTCCACGTCGTCGGACCGCGCTACGCGGCCGTACGGCTGGCACGCGCGACGCTCAACATTCACGAGGACGCCCGCGCCGATCAGGTAGGAGCCGAGGCCGTCGACGCTCTGCGCGATCGCTTCCATCCCCTGCGCGGAGGCGACGATGGGAAGGGATGGCCGTTCGGGCGTGACGTCTATCTCTCGGAGATCTACGAGCTCCTCGACTCGATCCCTGGCGTCGACTACGTGGAGGGCGTCGAGCTCGACGCCGAGGAGGGCCGGCTCCAGGGGAGCGGCATCCGAGTCGCGGCCCACGAGCTCGTGGCGCTCACCATCGACAGCTCCAAGCTGACCATCCTTTCGGAGCGGGGAGACTGATGGCGCCGACGATCCCGCCGGAGCGGCTCAGCTCCTACCTCGATCATCTGCCGGCCATCTACCGCGCCGGTGCCGAGGGCGACGAAACCCACTTCCTGGGCCGCTTCCTGCTCGCCTTCGAGGCGCTCCTGAGCGGCATCGGCGACCCCGAGCGGCGCGGCCTCGAGGAGTGGATCGAGAGCCTGCACGAGCTCTTCGACCCGGCGCGGGCGCCGGTCGAGTTCCTCGACTGGCTCGCGTCCTGGGTGGCGCTCACCCTCCGCGAGGACTGGGAGGAGGAGCAGAAACGGCGATTCATCGCCCGCATCGTGCCGCTCTACCGCATCCGCGGCACCAAGGCCGGGCTAGCCGAGATGCTCCGCACCTACACCGACATGGGGGTCGAGATCTACGAGTTCGGCTCCGCCCTCCAGGTGGGCGTGACCTCGACCGTAGGCGTGGACATGCTCATCGGCGGCAGTCCTCCCCACTACTTCCGGGTCAAGCTCTTCCTGAGCAAGCCCGACGGCGACGCGCTGCGCCGCCAGACGCGCATCGCGCGCGCGATCATCGACCAGGAGAAGCCCGCACACACCTATTACGACCTCGAGATCGAGACGCCGACCCTGCAGGTCGGACGGACCTCCACCGTGGGGGTCGACACGCTGCTCGGTACCGAGGAGGCCTGAGGCTCAGCTTCTAGAGGAGAGAGATCATGGCGGATCCCATCGACAGGCGCCTTCACTACTTCGACGGTCAGTTCCTGAAGGCCGACGATTTCACCGACGAGCAGAGCTATCACGTCGATCGCCAGCGCCGGCACAACCGGCTCTTCCACACGCCCGGCATCGCCGAAGGCCTGGCGGTCACTGCCGACCAGGGGGCACGTGAGGTCACGGTGGCTCCGGGCACCGCGGTCGACGGCGCCGGACGCCAGATCGTTCTGCCCCAGAGCCGAACGGTCGCGATCAGCGAGGCGCTCAAGGGCAAGACCGTGCTCCTGGTCGTCTCGTACCACGAGGAGCCCGCCGACGCCGCCACCACCGGCGGAGGCGGCGATACGCGATGGCTCGAGCGGCCCCAGATCGAGGCCCTCGAAGAGACCGAGGGCATGCCGCCGCCGGAGAGCCACATCCGGCTGGCGCGCCTGCAGATCGACGCCCAGGGTCGCGTCACCGCTCACGACGACGACGTGCGTTCGCGGGCCGGCGTCAGCCTGCGCGGCGAGGCCGAGCTCGAGAAGCTGGTGCTGCTCAAGAGCGGCGTCGCCCCGAGCGGCTGGCCGAGCCTTTCCTGCAGCGCGGCGAACATGGCGTGGCTCTCGAGCGCCCTGACCGTCAACAGCAGCCTGAGCGTCAAGAGCTCGGCGAACGTCGCCCAGCTGGTCGTCTCCGGCGACCTGGTGGCGAACCGCAACGCGACTCTCAAGGGATCGCTCACCATCCAAGGCGAGCTGATCGCGAGTGGCGGCGTCAAGGCGCTCACGGTCAAGGGGCCGCTCCAGGTCGACGGCAAGGCGACGGTCGGCACGGCGCAACGGGGCGCGGGCCTCCAGATCCTGAACAAGCAGCAGGAGGCCAACGGCGACTCACTGATCATCGGCCGCTCGGGCTCGCATCTGCGTCTCGGCTACCACGGCAGCTACAGCTGGATCCAATCGCACGGCTCGAAACCGCTGGCGATCAACCCGCTGGGGAACAACGTGGGCATCCTCACCACGGCGCCGGCCGCCGCGCTGCACATAGGCAAGAGCGGGCTGGCTCTATTCGGCCCCAACCGGTGGAACGCCTATCTGGCCGTGGGCGGCGACAGCCGCACGCGCACCGACGCCTCGGTGGCCGCAAGCAACGGCAACCTCCACATCGACGCCAAGGAAGGCAGCTTCGGCATCTACCTCAATCACTACGCCAAGAACAAGACGGTCCTGAACGCCACCGGCGGCAATGTCGGCATCGGCACGACGAATCCCGTGGCGAAGCTTCACGTGGTCGGAGATCTCCTCGGCGCGGCCAAACGGATCGACGGCGCGCAGCTCCGCATGGTCTCCGGCTCCACCCCCGCGACGACCACGGCCTGGAAGCAGTACAACAACAACCCCGCCAGCAACGGCGTCTTCGTCGACATCAACACCTCGGCGGCCGGCTTCAAGTCGACTCCGTTCTACATCACCAGCCTCGGAGGAAACGGCGGCCATTGGACGACGATGGGCGCCACGAGCATCTATAGCGCTTCGAAGACCGGGTTCAGGGTCTACGTCAACCAGACCGGAATCACTCCCGCCAACGCCAGAAGCCGCAGATTCCACATCAACTGGCTAGCCATCGGCGCCTAGCCACCGACTCGCGATCGGGAGAGGATCGAGATATGACGGAGAGACTCAGGCAGCGCCTCGAGGCGCTACGCGAGGAGTTCGAGTCGGGCCAGAAGATGCTGAGCGACAAGGAGGCCGAGTGCTCGCGCCTGCGAGAGACGCTCCTGCGCATCAGCGGCGCGATCCAGGTCCTCGAAGAGGAACTCGGCGCCACAGCCGAGGACGCCCCTCAGCCCCCGGAACCCGCCCCGAAGGACTGACAGCTCTTCGCTCCGGCGAGCTGCATCAGCGCGTCGGCGCCGCAGGCGTACATGCAGTACGCCGAGGACGCCCGACCGAGGTCCGCCACCTGGTGTAGGCGCCGCAGATGCCCGAAGATGGTGGGCTTCCGGACCGAGGGCCCCGCAGGCGTACATGCAGTACGCCGAGGACGTCCGACCGAGGGAAGCCCGCCAGCCACCTGGTGTAGGCGCCGCAGATGCCCGGAGATGGTGGGCTTCCGGACCGAGGGCCCCGCAGGCGTACTCGAGTACGCCGAGGACGCCCGACCGAGGGAAGCCCGCCAGCCACCTGGTGTAGGCGCCGCAGATGCCCGGAGATGGTGGGCTTCCCGACCGAGGGCC
>JAHEKO010000062.1:10428-13217 GCA_024638355.1 Acidobacteriota bacterium | reverse complement strand
GGCTCGGCCGCGCTCCTGGAGCGCGGCGACGAGCGCGACGAATACCGACTCGGTCGAGCAGATCGAGCAGCCCCGCTCGCGGTCCATGACCACGTCGCCGTAGACAACCGGCAGGAGGCCCAGATCGAGCGCCCGCCGCAACGGCTCGAGATGGAGATGCGCGACCGCGCCGCCGCTCGACACCATGCCGCTCGACGGCGCGAACGAGTAGGGAGACTCGCCGGCGTCGCGCAGCGCGGCGACGACGCGGCGGTGAAGCCGTGCAGCTTCGTCGGCGGTGGCCGCGAGGCCCGGGAGCTGGTCCGCCGCCTCGACGCCCAGATGAATGCCATGCCGGTGCGCCTCGACGTGGCCGAAAGAGCCGCTGCCGTGCCCGACGATCCAGCTCGCGGGGCTCCCTCGCCGCAGCCCGGCGATCTCACCCGCGAGCCGCGCGATGACCCGGGGGCGCGCTTCCTTTTCCGCCCGTTTGTCGGTGATCAGGCTGCCGCCGAGCTTGAGGAACGAGACCGCGCCCATCAGAACAGGTGCCGATCGTCGAAGGCCGGCGGACCGCCGACTCGATCCCGGATCACGTAGTCCACGTGCTCGAGCGAGCGGACCCGGGCAGCGACCGCCGGTTCGTCCTCGGGCCGGCAGATGAGGTGGACGTTCGGTCCTGCGTCGATGGTGGCGTAGACCTGGAGGCCCTCGTCGCGCATGCGGCGGGCGGCCTCGAGCACCGCCAGGGTGCCCGCCTGCCAGTAGAAGATCGGCCGCTCGGACGACATGGCCACCAGGTGAAGCTCGACCGCGTCCTTTTCGATCACCGGGCCGAGCAGCTCCAGATCGCGCACGGCGATCGCCCGGCGCACGACGTCGAGGCGAGCCGGCAGCTCCTCCTGCCGCCGCTCCCAGTAGGGACTGGTCGGAGCGAGCCGGTGCCCCTCGCGCGACGAGACGCTCTTGGGGCGCGGATCCACGATGGCCACCACGTTGCACAGATCCCAGTACTCCGGAGGAGCAAGCTGCACGCCGTGGCCGGCGTCCTCGTGCTCGCCGGCGGGCCATTCGACGTAGCCGCCGAAGACCGAGCGGGCCGCCGATCCCGACCCGCTGAGGCGCGCCAGCACCGACAGCTCGGTCGGCTCGGCCTTCTTGCCGAGGGCGCCCACGACGGCCACGGTGAGCGCGGTGAAGCCGGCGGCGGACGACGCGAGTCCGGCGCCGGTGGGAAAGTTGTTGTGGGCCGCGATGCGCATCGGCGACGAGACGCCCGCCCAGGCCGCGAGCCGCTCGACGTGCGCCTCGACGCCGCGGGCGAAGCGCTCGGGGGCGGGCTCGAGCTTGCCGTAGGTCGAGCGCAGCAGCACCTCGGTCTCGGCGCCGCCAGGGAGCAGCTCGGCGGTGCAGCGCGACTTGCAGGCGTCGAGCGTCATCGAGATCGACGGATTGACCGGCAGCACGAGCTCTTCGTCGCGCATCCCCCAGTACTTGATGAAGGCGATGTTGGCGGCGGCCACCGCCGTGGCCTTGGCCTTGCGGCGTTTCGGCGTCACCCCGAGACCTCGATCTCCAGGCCGCGCACCCCCAGCGCCACCGGGAAGGTCTGATAGGGATCGAGGGCGGCCGGCAGCCGGTCGGGTGCGCCCCTCATGACCAGCAGCGAGCCCGCCGCCGGGTCGGACAGGCCGCCGGCACCGGACACCTTGACCGCGCACCCGGCCGCACGGGCGCGCTCGAGGGCGGCGCGCACGGAAGGCGGCACCACGCCGAGTCGTTCGAGGCAAGCTTCATAGTCATCGATCAGTTCCGCCAGGCGCGGCTCGTCGGCTGGCGCTTCCGCGAGCCGCTCGGCAAAGGAGACCACGTTCGCGCCCATCCTGTCGAGCAGCCGCTCGAACGACTCGGGGTCGCGATCGCGCCGGCCGCGCACGGCGGCGACGACCTCCCCGGTGGTCTCGGCCGGAGCGCCGGTGTGGAGGACGGTGAAGCGCTCGAGCGTGCCCGCCGGCACCGCGAGCGGCTCCAGGACCAGGCCGCCGCTCGCGTCCCGGCGGGCCATCAGCACGCCGCCGCGGATCACCGTGTTGTGATCGACGCCCGACGGCGTGCCGTGCTGCCGGCGCTCGACTTCGAGCGCCAGCCGGTCGAGGACGGAGAGGCTCGGCTCGCGGTCGAGAAGGGTGAGGCACGCGGCCAGGATGCCGACGGCGATCGCCGCCGAGCTGCCAAACCCGGAGCCCACCGGCAGCTCGGAGCGGACTTCGAGGGTGAGGGGCTCGAGGCGGTCGCCGCCGAGCTCGCCCGCCGCCTCGCCCAGCGCTATGCGCGCCAGGTGCGCCGGATCGCCGCCGGCGAGCACGGCGAAGCCTTGGGGCGTCGGGCGCTCGACGTAGCGCTCCCAGGCGCTCCGCGCGCGCTCCGCGTAGGCGATCAGGTCGCGCCAATCGACGGTGGCGCGGTAGCCCAGGTCGGGAAGATCGAGCAGCACCCCGGCGTCGCCGCTCCGGGTCGCCCGCACCGTCGCCCGCAGCCCGATCGCCGCCACCAGCGCCGGCCGCCCGTAGACGGCGGCGTGCTCCCCCATCAGGATCAACTTGCCGGGAACGGAAGCGACGACGGCGTTAGTCAAGTCGTGGAAGAGGGTCTCGCGCCCGGCCGCGGTCGAAGGGCGGCGTCCCCGGCTGCGCGGCCACCGACGAGCGTCAAGGGGCTTCGGGCTTCCCGCGGCCGAGGCGCTCGTGGGCTCGTGCCAGATCGCCGGAGGTGAAGGCGGCCATCAGCGACAGCTCGCCGGCCAGGACCGT
>JAHEKO010000062.1:0-10328 GCA_024638355.1 Acidobacteriota bacterium | reverse complement strand
ACGCCGGTAGCGGGCTGGATCAGATCGTGCACCGCGCGGTCGCAGGCGATGGTGGCCATGTTCATGCCCATCGCGTCGCCGGAAGAGAAGTTGAAGCGCAGATAGACCGACGACCCGAAGGTCTGCGGCCGGATGCTCTGCAGCTTGAGGAAGCGGCTCGTCCCCTCCACGACCGAGCGGATCTCCTCCTCGTGCCGTTCGACCCAGTCCAGAAACCGCCGGGTCTCTTCGATGCCGCTGGTCCGGAAGACCGGTGCCCGGGTCATGCCGACGTCATCGACCCGCACCACGACGCCGCCCGCCTCGCGCAGCGCGCGGCAGCCGCGGCTGATGCTGGCGATCAGGGCGCCTTCGGTGGTCGCCAGCGGCACGTAGATCTCCTCGTTCTCGTCGACGTGCTCGCCCTTGATCTTGAGCGGCCCGGTGATACCCATCGGGATCTGGGCGACGCCCATGAAATTCTCGCAGTGGCGGCTCGCCGCCCGGCCGGCGTCGAGCGAGAACGATCCGATGTGCTCGAGCGACGCGTTCTTGAGCCGGGAGAGCGTCCGGCGGCGTACTTCGGCCGCGTCCTCGGCCGACAGCGCCTTGAGCTCGTGGAAGCGCCGGCGGCCGGCGACCAGGTCGTCGACCAGGGCGTCGAGGTTCTCGAGGTGGTCTTTCACGGCATCCATCGGCTCAGCCTCGGGGCCGCCGGCGCAGCTCGACCCGCCCCAAGGCCGGCACGTCGATCGCCCCGGCGCAAAACATGGCGATCTTCAGCTCGCGCACGGTGCGGCGGCATTTCTCTACCGTCAGCTCGGCGCTCTGGTTGGCGGTCTCGAGGAAGGGCTGCGCCATGCCGACGAGATCCGCGCCCAGGGCGATCGCCTTGGCCACGTCGACGCCGGTCCGCACGCCCCCGCTGCCGATGACCGTCAGGCCGCCCACCGCGCGCAGCTCGCGGATCGAGCGCGGGGTGGCCACCCCCCAGTCGGCGAAGAGCTCGCCGATGTCGACGTCCGCGGCGCGCCGCGCCTCGATGCGGGCCCAGCTCGTGCCACCCAGGCCGGCGCTGTCGATGATGGAGATGCCGGCCTCCTTGAGCCGGCGCGCCGTGCCCCCCGCGATGCCGCAGCCGATCTCCTTGGCGATCACCGGTACCTCGAGCCGAGCCGCGATCTCGCCCATCTGCTCGATCAGATTCCGAAAGTCGCACTGCCCCTCGGGCTGCAGTGCCTCCTGCAGCGGATTGAGGTGGAAGACCAGCGCGTCGGCCTCGATCATCTCGACCGCCGCTCGGCACTCGTCGAGCCCGAAGCCGTAGTTGAGCTGCACCGCTCCGAGGTTGGCCAGCAGGGGCACGGTCGGCGCCACGTCGCGGACCTGGAAGCTGGGCACCATCGACGCGTCTTCGATCGCCTTGCGCTGGGAGCCCACGCCGATGGCGATACCGCACTCTTCGGCGGCTCGCGCCAGATTCCGGTTGATGCGGGTCGCCTCTCCGGTGCCGCCGGTCATGCACGAGATCAGGAGCGGGGCGCGCAGCTGCTTGCCCAGGAACGACACCGACACGTCGAGCTCCGCCAGGTCGATCTCCGGCAGCGCCTGGTGATCGAAGTAGTACTCCTCGAAGAAGTGTGCGCGGAGTTGAATTCGCTCCTCGAGCGCGAGGTCGATGTGCTCGGCCTTGCGATCGCGAGTTTCGAGCGTGGTCATCGGTTTCGTTCCCTCAGGTAGTCGACAAGACCCGCCAGAAAGCGCTTGCCGTTCTCTTCCAGCGGCAGCTCGCCGAGGATGCGGGCGGCCTCGGCGTGGCGGGACTCGACCATGGCGACCACCCGGTCCGCCGCGCCCGAGCGCCGGATGATGTCCGTCGCCCGCTCGATCTCGGCGGGCTCGAGGTCGGCATTGCCGAGCGCGGACCTGAGCTGCCGCGCGTCGTCGGTGCCGGCTGAGCTCAGCGCCTGGTGCACCAGAAGCGTGTACTTGCCCTCGACCAGGTCGCCGCCGACCGGCTTGCCGACCGCGGCCCTGTCGCCGAACATGCCGAGCAGATCGTCGTGCAGCTGAAACGCCTCCCCGACCAGGAGCCCAAACTCCGACAGCGGCTCGAGCACCGCGTCCGGCGCCCCCGCGAAGAGCGCTCCGAGCTGGATCGGCCGCTCGACGCTGTAACGGCCCGACTTCATGCGCAAGACCTGTAGCAGGTCCTCCGCCGTCAGGTCGTGCCGGTGGACGGCCGTGAACTCGAGGTACTGCCCGGTGATCACCTCCTGGCACATGGTCGCGAAGCAGCTGCGCAGGCGGGTCGCCTGCTCGGCGGGGAGGGGCGGCTGCCGGATCAGCGCCGCGCTGAACAGCTCCTCCGCGTAGCAGTGGGCGAGGTCACCGAGCAGGATCGCGGACGACTCGCCGTGATGGCCGGGGTCGCCGCGCCAGCCCCGCTCCCGGTGCTCGGCGCGGAAGACCAGGTGGGCGGTCGGCTCGCCCCGCCGGGTCGGCGCGCGGTCCATGATGTCGTCGTGAATCAGCAGGTAGGTGTGGAGCAGCTCGACGGCCAGCGCCGCCGGGATCACCGCGTCACGCTCGGCTCCGCCGCAGGCCCGGTAGGCGTAGAAGAGCAGCGCGGGCCGCAGACGCTTGCCGGAACGCAGAACGTACTGATCGAGCTTGGCGACCAGCTCGTCGGCCTCTCCGACCTCGGCCGTCAGCTCCCGCCGCTTGCGCCCGAGCCACGCGGTCAGCTCGGACTCGAGCTCGGCCCGAAAGTCGACCAGCAGGTCCTGGAAAGACCCCGAGCCGGCGTCGTCGAGCGGATCTGTGCGCAGGGGACTCTCTTCGACGGTCATCGCTCGCCAACCTGGCGCATCTTACCCCGTGCTCCGCCCGCGGCCGGTATCGCGGCCGAGGCCGGCCGCGGCAGGGTCAGCGGAAGGAGGGCCCGGTCGAACCGAACGGGCCCGGTCGATGCGAAGCGCTCGTCGTCGGTCAGCAGCAATCCGAGCGACGCGTCGCGCCCGAGCGCCCCGTGCGTCCACCTCACCGTCGAACCGGTGGCGCGGGCGGCTCGCTCGGTGGCCACCAGCCCGTACATGTAGCCGGAATCGAGCGAGCAGATGACCGAAGCCGGGTTCTCGACCAGGTCGAACGCGCGCGAGATCCGGTAGAGAGCATCCGGATAGCGGTGGTACTTGGTCGCTTCCAGCCAGCGAGCGTCGGGCACGAAGCGGCCCGTGGAACGCCGTTCCAGCCCGCCGACGGTGATCCGGTAGTCGAGGGGGTCGCCCGACTGCGGGGTGTACTTCCAGGCCAGCCCGCCGGCCATCCGCCGGCTCTCGATGCTCGCCCGGCCCTCGCGGTCCTCGACCACCAGAGCGTCGCCGTCCCGGTACGCGCAGAGGTCGACACCCTCCGCTTGCACCAGGGCAGCACTCGCCGCGGCGACGCGCTCGGGCTCGGTGTAGGCCTCGAAGCTCGACACCAGGCCGTAGGGAGTCAACACGAGGTCCTCGGGCCGGCGCAGGCGCTTGCTCTTGCGGAAGCCGGCAGCGCGCACCGCCGCGCGCACCGCAGGCAGGGCGTTCACCAGGCGCGAGCCGTCGCCGGCGACGCCGTGGTCGGAGAAGACGACGGTTCGGAAGTCGGTATTCGGATGCCGCGCGCGCGCCTCCTCGAGCTCGGCGTCGAGCCGCACCAGAATCTCCTCGAGCTGGCGGGGCCCCTTGAGATGGGCCGCCAGATCGGTGGTCTCGAAGTAGGCAAAGAAGGGGTCGACGTCGGAATCGAAGAAGGCGTCGATCGCCTTGCCGAGGCGCCTGGTGGTGACCTTGACCGGGCGCAGACCGGCGAAGGCGCTGCTGGCGACACCCTTCTTGCTCCACTCGAAGAAGCTCCGCCACTCGAACTCGATCTGGAAGAAGCTGATGGCGCCTCCGCCCCGCGCCTTGCGCCGCTCCCAGTCGAAGAATCTCGGCTCGTAGCCGGGCGAGCGTGCCACCTCGAAGGGCCCGAGCAAGCCGACCATCGCCACGCTGGTCGACGACGGGAAGCTGCTGATGATCGGCCGCGGCGGCTGGAACCTCTCGAACAGGGCCTCTTCGCCGCTTCGCGACGAGATCAGATCCTCGACGACTCGGAACGGCACGGCGTCCAGAACGATCACCAGCGTTCGCACCGCACCGCCCGCGGGCTCGCTCGAGGCCGCCGCCGAAGCGACGGCGCACACCGCCATCGAGAGCGCCAGGACCCGCGCGAGGCGATTCACCAGGCCAGAAGCTCCTCGGTCGCGGCGGCGAGGGCCTGGGCGCACGACTCCACACGACGCCGCAGGCGATCGAGCTCGGTCAGGAGGCGCGGCCGCACCAGCGCGTGGGCGACCAGCCGCCGCCGGGAGAGCCGGCCATCGGCGTCCCGAAAGCGATCGAAATCGAGCGGCAGCGTTTCGTCGACCTCGTCGCTGACGGCTCGCAGGATCTGCCAGGGCAGCCCGCGAGCCATCGCGGCGTGCGCCCAGGCCGCGGACTCCAGGTCGACCGCCGCGCGGCTGCCGAGCTCGAACCGCGCCGCGAGCTCCCGTTTCCGCCCCGGTGTCCGCGCGATCCGGCTCACCGTCAGCAGGGTACCACCGCGCCGATCGGCGAGTCGCCGGGCGGGCTCGCTCCACCGCCACTCCGGCGGCTCGACCGCCCCGCCGCCGGCCTCGAGCACCCGGCAGCCGACGACCAGGTCGCCCGCCCCGAGATCGGGGGTGAGGCCGCCGGCGACGCCGACGCCCACGAGCGCCGCGACCCCGGTACCGGTCAGCAGGCGCTCGCTCGCGGCCGCCGCCAGGCGGCTCCCCTCGCCCGTCACGGCGAGCACGACCTCGCGATCTCCCAGCTCGCCGCGCCGGACCTCCAGGCCACCGATCCGGTCGCGCCGCACCCCGGTCAGTCGCCGCGCGAGCGCCTTCAGCTCCTCGGGAATCGCCGAGACGACGACGACGGCTTCCGCGCGGCTCATCGTCCCGCCGGCCTCTCGGCGTAGCCGTTGTCCCAGAACCACTCGACGGCCCGCCGCAGCGCCTCGTCGATCGGCGTCTGGGGCAGACCGAGCTCGCGCACCGCTTTGGAGGGATCGAAGTACATCTTGTAGCGAGACAGCCGGACCGCGTCGATCGGCACCCGCGGCTCCCCTCCGGTGAGGCGCGCCCAACCGGTATCGACGGCGGCCGCGGCGAGCGGGATCCAATGCGGCAGCCGGACGCGAGGCGCCGCGAGCCCGGTCAAGCGCTCGAGACGCCGGAAGATCTCCTCGAGCGAGAGGTTGCGGTGACCGAGGATGTACTTGTCCCCCGGCCGACCCCGCTCGGCCGCCAGCAGATGACCGAGCGCGACGTCGCGTACGTCGACCCAGTTGAGGCCGGTATCAACGAACGCGGGCGTCTTGCGCCGCAGGAAGTCGAGGATGACGCGCCCGGTTGCGGTGGGCTTGACGTCGCGATCACCGATCGGCGTCGACGGGTTGACGATCACCACCGGCAGTCCGCGCTCGACCCACTCCTCCGCCACCCGCTCGGCCAGGTACTTGCTGCGCTTGTAGTGGCCGACCATGTCGTCGATCGACACCGGCGTCGTCTCGTCGGCGGGCTGGCCGTCGTGGCGCAGGCCGAGCGCGCCGACCGAGCTCGTGTAGACGACCTTGCCCACGCCGGCCGCGGACGCCGCGCGCAGAACGTTGCGCGTTCCCTCGACGTTCGAGGCGTACATCTCCTCCGGCTCGCGGACGTAGAGCCGGTAGTCGGCGGCGCAATGGAACAGGGCGTCACAGCCGTCGAGAGCGCGCGCGATCGAGGCGCGGTCGCGGAGATCGCCGACGACCAGCTCGGACTCGTCGAGGCCCTCGAGATTCTTGCGCGGGCTCGAGGCGCGCACCAGGCAACGGACTTCGGCGCCCCGATCGATCAGGGCAGTGCGCACGTGGCTGCCGACGAAACCGGAGGCGCCGGTGAGAAGAGCCCGCACTCAGCCGAGCAGGTTCCAGGCCGCCAGCCGCACCATGTCCTTCGGGTTGCCGGGCAGCTCGCGCACGACGGAAGCCTCGAAGCCGGAGTGCATGGCACAGTTCTGACAGCGCCGATCCTGGCGCGACTCCCAGTACTCCCAGTCGGTGCCCTCCCAGAACTCCTTCCAGTCCCAGGTGTACTTCTTGCCGATCAGGTAGCAGGGTGCCTTCCAGCCCTTGGGCGTGAAGGTGACCGTGCTCCAGGGCGAGCACTCGTAGTCGCGGAGCCCCGCGGCGAACTCCAGGAACATCGGCGTCGAGGTCAGTCGAAAGCGCTTCTGGAACTCGAGCACCCGCTTGAACTTGTCGGCGATGTCCGCGCGGGTCGGAAAGATGTCGCGGTCCACCGACTCGTACTGGTAGCCGGGCGACAGGAGCATGCCGTCGATGCCGATCTTGCTCAAGAAGTCGCAGAGCTCCTCGACCTCGTCGATGTCGGTCTCCTTGTACACCGTCGTGTTGGTGATGGTGTGGAAGCCGCGCGCCTTCGACTCCTTGATCATCTCGATCGCCTTGTCGAAAACGCCCTGTCGCGCGGTCACGTAGTCGTGCGTCTCGCGCATGCCGTCGAGGTGGACGTTGATCGTCAGCCGCGGGTGCGGCTCGACGACGTCGAACACCTTCTTCTCCATCAGCAGCGCGTTGGTGCACAGATAGATGTGCTTCTTGCGCTCGATCAGGCTCTCGATCAGCTCCTTGAGCTCCGGGTAGACCGTCGGCTCGCCGCCGCAGAGCGAGACCACGGGGGCACCGCACTGATCGGCGGCCTCGAGGCACTTCTCCAACGGCAGCCGGTCCTCGATCTTGCCGGTATAGCGCTCGGTCGAACAGCCGATGCACGCCAGGTTGCAGGTGTAGAGCGGCTCGAGCATCAGCACGAAGGGGTAGCGCTTGTTGCCGAGCCACGCCTGGCGGATCTGATGGCGGATGGTGTCGGTGGTGATATGGAGCGGAAAGCGCATGGCTAGTTGTCCTCGAGCCGCGCGTCGCCGGAGTCGTCCAGGTGGCGGACGTAGGTGGCCAGCGCCAGGAGCGGGAAATAGATCGGGTAGTAGTGATACCGCAGATAGAAGACCTTGGGGAAGCCGGTACCGGTCCACTCGCTGTCGTACCAGCCGCCGTCCTCGCGCTGCCGGTCGAGCAGGAACTGCACCCCGCGCAGCACGCTGTCGGAGCCGTGGTCGCCGGTCGCGAACAGCCCCAAGAGCGCCCATGCGGTCTGCGCGGCGGTGCTCGGCCCGCGCCCCTTGAAGGCCGGGTCTTCGTAGGAAAGCGGCAGCTCGCCCCAGCCGCCGTCGAGGTTCTGATGGTTGCGCAACCAGTCGGCGGCGCGCTGGCTCCACTCGGCCTGCATGTCTTCGCCGATCGCTTCGAGCCCCATCAGCGCGAGGAAGGTGCCGTAGATGTAGTTACATCCCCAACGGCCGTACCACGAGCCGTCCGCCTCCTGCTCGCGGCGCACGAAGTCGATCGCCCGGCGCACCGCCGGGTCGGCCGGGTCGTACCCCCAGCGAGCGAAGGCCTCGAGCACGCGGGAGGTGATGTCGGTGGTGCTCGGATCGATCATCGCGTTGTGATCGGCGAACGGGATGTAGGTCAGCACGACCTTTTCGCAGCCCCGGTCGAACGAGCCCCAGCCGCCGTCGCGGTTCTGCATGCCGAGGAGCCACGCCCAGGCGCGGCCGGCCGCCTCGTCGATCCGCTTCCCGGTCTCGCCGCTCGCGCGCAGCTTGCTGAGGGCGGTCAGGATCTGGGCGGTGTCGTCGGTGTCGGGGTAGAACTCGTTGGCGTACTCGAAGTACCAGCCGCCGATCGGCGTGCGGGGGCTCTTCACCCGCCAGTCGCCGGGCTCGCGCACCTCGCGGTCGAGAATCCAATCGGCGGCAGCCAGCAGGGTCGAGTCGCCCGGTCCGCGATCGGTGTCGGCCAGCGCGTTGATCGCCAGACAGGTATCCCAGACCGGCGACTTGCAGGGCTGCACCCGCAAGCCCGTCTCGTCCTCGAGCTCGAGATTGAACAGCTCTTCGATCTGACTCGCCATGGCGGGATCGTCCTGGTCGTAGCCGAGGCAGTCGAAGGCGATGATCGTGTTGATGATCGGCGGAAAGATCGCGCCCAGCCCCTCGCTCTTGCGCAGGCGCGCCACGATCCACTCCTCGGCCAACCGCAGCGCGCGCCGGCGCAGCGGCCTCAGCCCCAATCGCTCGGCCAGCTTGATCGAGCGATCGACGCCCATGAAGAAGCGCGACCAGCGGCGGCCCGCCCCGCTGTCGACCGCCGGGTGCGAGCTCGTGCCGTGGCTCGGAACGCGCAGCTCGGGGATGGCGGCCCGCTCGGGCACCGGACAGTGGGGCTTCGACGCCCAGATGATGCTCAGCGGCACGACGATGGCTCGCGACCACGCCGACATCTCGTAGATGTTGAGCCAGAACCAGGTCGGCAGGAGCATCAGCTCCGGCGGCACCGCCGGCGCACTCTCCCATTCGAACTGACCGAAGATCGCCAGGTAGAGCTTGGTGAACGAGTTGGTCGCCTCGATCCCGCCGCGCTCGAGGATCACCTCGCGCGCCTTGCGCATGTGCTCTGCCTCGGGGTCGTCCCCCGCCAGCTTGAGCGCGAAGTAGGCCTTCACCGAGGAGCTGACGTCGGCGGGTCCTCCAGGGTAGATCGCCCAACCACCTTCGGGGAGCCGGCGCTCTCGCAGGTAGGCGGCGGCTTGGGTGAATCTCTCCTCCGAGCCGCGGCCGAGGTAGTGGAGGGTCAGCATGTACTCCGATTCGAGGATCGTGTCGCCCTCGATCTCGGCGCACCAGTGGCCGTCGGGAAGCTGGAGATCGAGGAGGTGGTCGGAGCCGCGCCGCATGCCGCGGCGCACCTCGTCGCTCCAGGAGAGCTCCGGCTCTGTCTTCGTCCGCTTCGCTCGAGGCGGAAGGACCACGTTGGTCTGGTTCTGCTGCTTCACGTCCATGTCCATGTAAATCAGCGAGGCGGAAATCGATTCGCCTCGCCCGCGGAGCCTAGAGAATCCGGCACCGCGTAGTCAATCGGGAGTACGATGGATCCTACACTGCGGATTGGGTCGGGCCAGCCTGCCCTTCTCACCAGCCTCCTACTGAGCCGGCGTATGCACCTGAATCTGCACACCTTCGCTCGTCCGCGGTGGACGCGCGCACTGCTGCTGGCGCTGGTTGTTGCGGCAGCGGCCGCCAGCCCGGCCGGTGCGGCCGGAGACGCGATGGCTCGCGGCGACGAGGCCTGGCGGAGACGCGCCGAGGGTCGCTCGGAGCTCAACGCCGCGCCCCGGCCGGCCGCCGAGGCCGTGGCCGCCTACGGCGAGGCGCTGGAGGGCTCGCCGAGCGATCTCGTCGCCCGCTGGAAGCTGCTGCGCGCCCTCGTCTACCAGGGCGAGTACGTCCTGGAGAACCGCTCGGCGAGGCTGGCTACTTTCGCCCGGGGACTCGACCTCGGCGAGCGGGGGATCGATCAGCTGGCGGAGGTGGCGGGCGGGCGGAGCGCCTTCGACCGGCTCGAGCTCGCCGGCAAGGTCGAAGCGCTCGCGGGCGCCGACCAGGCCGCCGAGATCTACTACTGGACCTGCATCCACTGGGGCCTGTGGGGCCGCGAGACCGGAGCCCTGGCCGCGGTCCGGCGCGGGGTCGCCGGCAAGGTACGCGACTACGCCGAGATCGTGGTCCGCCTGGACGAGACCCTCGACGACGGCGGCCCTCATCGGATCCTCGGCCGCCTCCATTTCGAGGCGCCGCGCGTACCTCTCATCACCGGCTGGATCGACCGCGACACCGCTCGCCATTCTCTGGAGCGGGCGGCCGAGCTGGCGCCGGACAGCGCCTTGAGCCGCCTACACCTGATCGAGATGATTCACCGTTACGAGCCGGACCGCCGCGACGAGGCGTTCGAAATGCTGCGCGAGCTGCTCACCTGGACACCCCGGGCCGAGCGGCCGCTCGAAGATGCGCGCGCCCTCGCCAGCGCGCGCGCGGTTCTGGAAGAATGGACGCGATGAGGCGTTCCTCTCTCGGCGCGGCATGCATCGCCGCGGCCCTGCTGGCGTCCGCTCCCGCCGCCGCTGCGACCGAGGTTCACCCCTCGCTTCAGAGAGCGCTCGAGCGCCTCTACAACTTCGACTTCGCCGGCGCCCACGGCATCCTCGACGGCCTCGTCGAAAGCGAGCCGAGCAACCCGCTGGGGTACCTCTTTCGCGCCGGGGCCCTGGTCTTCCAGGAGCTCGACCGCATGAAGATCCTCGAGAGCGAGTTCTTCAAGGACGACAAGAAGATCGCCGA
>JAHEKO010000061.1:6565-13226 GCA_024638355.1 Acidobacteriota bacterium | reverse complement strand
CGGCCAGGAGGCTCACCAGCTTCATCTGGGCGTGGTTGGTGTCCTGGAACTCGTCGACCAGCAAATAGTGGATCCGCGAGCGCAGCCGCTCGGCGATCTCCGGCTCCTCGACCAGCAGCTTCACCGCCAGCCGCAGCATGTCGTCGAAGTCGAGGGCGGCGGAATCGACCAGCATTCCCTGATAGTGGCGGTAGACCCGGGCCACCCGCTCGGAGAAGAAGCCGTCCGCCTCGGCCTCGAACGCCTGCGGTCCGAGCAGGCGGTTCTTCGCCGAGCCGATCGCCGCCAGCATGCGCCGCGGGGGGAACGAGCTCTCGGCCAACCCCTCCTTGGCGAGCGCCTTCTTCACCAGGGCGATCTGGTCGTCGCGATCGAAGATCGAGAAACCCGGCGACACCGCGATCCGCGTCCCCCACTTGCGCAGCAGGCCGAGCGCGAAGCGATGGAAGGTGCCGACGAAGGTCGGCAGCGGATAGATGGCCAGGAGCTTCTCCACCCGCTCGCGCATCTCACCCGCCGCCTTGTTGGTGAAGGTCACCGCGACGATCGACCGCGGGTCGATTCCCACCTCCTTCGCCAGCCAGGCGACCCGGTAGGTGATTACCCGCGTCTTCCCCGACCCGGCCCCGGCCAGGATCAGCTGCGGCCCCTCGCCGTGGGTCACGGCGGCGAGCTGCTGTTCGTTGAGCGCGGTCTCGAGATCTAGTTCGCTGGGTGGCACGGGTGGGTGGTTCGCAAGTTGCCCCGGCTGTTTAACACAGGTGGCGGGTCGGGGCGAGACCGGTCTCGCCGGAACCCACAGGCTTCAGGCGTGATCCTCGCCTGGACGTGGGATCAGGGCACCGGAAAGCACTGAATGAGCAGACCGTCGCCCGCGTCCCTCAGCGTGATCCCCGACCCGCCTTCGGCACAGCGGCTCTCACCCAGAAGCGCGATTTCGTCGGCCGGCGAGCCACCGATGTCGCCCACGACGGCCATGCCGCGAACCGACGACAGGTCGGCGAACCGCGCTTCGCCCAGGCGCCAACCTCCGAGCGCGTGGCGGGTCGAGACCCGCACCAGGCCGTGGCGCTTGCTCACCTCGAGAACCGCCAGACCCACGGAACCGGACGCGTTGGCGTGGGGCACGGGCTCGAGGTCGAGAGCACTGTACTTTCTTCCCAGCCTCGCTACGCCGACCTTCTCGCCGTCGGCAAGCCTTCGGATGAAGACGCGCCCAGCGCCGTTCAGCTTCTCCCCCAACACGGCCGCCCGCGTGAAGCCCGGCCGAGCCGTCTCCGGAATGATCTCGAGATCGATAGGAAGGAATCCCTGGCCGAAACTCCAATCGCCCACCACGGCGGCCGTGCGAACATCCCTGGTAATGACTCTCACCTGTGCCGTCGTCTCCTCACGCGCGAGCAGGGTGACCGCCGGGCCGCCGGTACCGTCGAAGCTAGGAACCACTTCCAGGTCGAGAGGGGCCAAGCGACTCGGGAACTTCAGCCCGGCCACCTGGGCACCACCGGGGAGGTCGAAGACGAACACCCGGACCTTGCCGTTCGGCTTTCTGGAGAGAACCGCCAAGGCGGGCGAGGCGGAACCGTCGAGATCGGGAATCACTTCCAGATCGAGCGGCGCCCAACCCTCGTCCAGTACCCCCTTGAGCACCGGCCGCTCGGTGAGGCAGTCCCTCACGTAGATGACTCCGAGTCCGCTCTTCCTGCGCGCCAGCACCGCCAGTTCGTTGGCGCCGTTGCCGTTGAAATCGGGCACCACAGCCAGGCTCACCGCCCGAACGCCCGGATTGTCGGCAAAGACGATCTCCCGCATCAACATGCCGGTAGCGGCATCGCTGAGCACGACCTCGATCGATGCCTCGCGTAGGGCCGCCAGCTCCTCGCTGCCGAGGCCGTCGAGATCCGGCAGGGAGACGATCTGGGAGGCCGCATGGCCGACACGGGCAACGGTGCAGTCGTTGCGACACTGATTGTGATCGACGTCGTCGCCATCATCGCAGGCCTCGCCGGGGTCGACGACGCCGTCGCCGCACTCCTCCGGCGTGCAATCGGGCGGCAGCCGTCCCCGGTACTCTGGTTACCGTCGTCGCACGCCTCGCCCGGATCGACGATGCCGTCGCCGCACTCCTCGCGCGTGCAGTCTGAGCGGCAGCCGTCGCCGCCGACGTTGTTGCCGTCGTCGCACGCCTCGCCGGGGTCGACCGTCCCATCGCCACACTGCTCGAGAGTGCAGTCGGAGCGGCAGCCGTCACCGTCCTGGTTGTTGCCGTCGTCGCAGGTTTCACCGGGGGCGAGAATCCCGTCGCCGCACACTTGCGGCGGCGTGTCCCGCTCCATGATGTAGCCCGCGATGGGCCGCAGCTCCTGTAGATCATTCCAGGTGCCGGCGCGGTTCGGGAACGCGGTGGTCCAGAGATGGATGCGATCCTGATCGCCGCTGTTGTTGGGCTGGCCGGGACCCCAGTTGGTGTAGGTCATCGGCTCGCCGGTGACCCAGGTCCAGCCCCCGGCCGGCTCGACGGAGCCCGGCGGCTGTAGACCGCCGATCCAGGGTCCGAGCGAGGTGTCGTTCTCGACCGGATCGATCCAGAATGCAGCCGAATCCACGAGACCGAAGACAAAGCCGTTCTCCTGGCTCGACGATAGGGTGGCGAGATACGCGCCCATCGAGGTGGCCGCGGCTTGGGCGTCGCGCCAGTGGATACCGCCCGGCACCGCGACGGCCTACTATTAATGGCCGTTGCCGCCAGTGGCAGGATCCCACTCGATCCACCCGGACGATGAAGCCTCGCCCCACGCCCCCGGCGCAACGGTCAGAAGAGCGACGGCACATGCGAGGCCCATCGTCGAGCTCTTGCTGCGGGAACGGCCACGCTGGGAGGTGTGGGCGATGGCCGCGAGACACAGCCCTTTCATGAGATCCTCTCCTTCAAAGCCCTTCGGCAGCCCGGCGTTCCTGGATCCTTCGTGACTGGGGTCAGCAGTCGTGGAGAAACGGGGATCCGTGGCTTTGCGGCCCTGGGTCTTCCCAGGTGAGCCCTTCTCGAGGCAAAGCCACTCTAGGGGGGCCTGACGGGGACAACAACGCCCCGGCGGGTAGGGCGTCGGAGCTCGTATCCGGGACGCTCGCCGGTCGCCTACTCGACCGTGACGCTCTTGGCCAGGTTGCGGGGCTGATCGACGTCGGCGCCGCGCCTGACGCCCACGTAATAGGCGAGAAGCTGGAGCGGCACGACGTTGACGATCGGCTGGAGCTCCTCACAGACGCGAGGAACCTGGATCACCTCGGCGGCGATACCGTCGAACTCCTGCGGGTCGCGATCGGTCAGGGCGATCACGATGCCGCCGCGCGCCTTGGCCTCCTGCATATTGCTGCGCACCTTCTCGTAGACCCGGTCGCCGGTGGCGATCGCTACGATCGGCAGCTCCTCGTCGATCAGGGCGATCGGACCGTGCTTCATCTCGCCCGCCGGGTAGCCCTCGGCGTGGATGTAGGAGATCTCCTTGAGCTTGAGCGCTCCTTCCAGCGCGATCGGGTAGTTGATGCCGCGGCCGAGGAAGAGGAAGTCGCTCGCGCGCGAGTACCTGCGGGCCAGCTGCTCGAGCTCCTGCTCGAGACCGAGCACCTCGTCGACCGCCGCCGGCAGGTGGGCGAGTGCGCGGAGCCGCTCCGGCTCGAGCGCGGGGCCGCGTATCTGACGCAGGTAGAGGGCGAGCAGATAGAGCGCCACCAGCTGGCTGGTGAACGCCTTGGTCGAAGCGACACCGATCTCCGGGCCGGCGTGCGTGTAGATGACCCCGTCCGTCATGCGGACGATCTGGCTCCCCGGCGCGTTGCAGATCGACAGCAGGCGCGCGCCGCGGTCGGCGGCCGCTTCGAGCGCCGAGAGCGTATCGGCGGTCTCTCCGGATTGCGAGATGCCGACCGCTACGTCGTTCGGCCCGACGATCGGATCGCGATAGCGGAACTCGGAGCCGTAGTCGACCTCCACCGGCACCCGGGCGAGCCCCTGGATCAGGAACTTGCCCACCAGACCGGCGTGCCACGAGGTCCCGCACGCGAGGATGTCGATCTTCTCGATCGCTCGCCCCGCGGCCTCGGAGAGATTCAGCTCCTCGAGAGTGATCTGCCCGCGCTCGAAGTCGACGCGCCCGGCGAAGGTCTCCTGCACGGCCAGCGGCTGCTCGTGGATCTCCTTGAGCATGAAGTGCTTGTAGCCGCCCTTCTCGGCCTGGATCGGGTCCCAGTTGAGCCGGGTGACCGGCCGCTCGACCCGAGCCCCGCCGGCGTCCCAGATCTCGATCCCCTCGGGCGTCAGGCGACCCACGTCGTTGTTCTCCAGGAATACGACGTCCTTGGTGTGGGCGAGGAGCGCGGCCGGATCGGAGGCCAGGAACTGCTCGTCCTCTCCGACGCCGATCACCAGCGGCGGACCGTGGCGGGTGACGACGATCTCGCGCTCGCCGACGGTGGAGACCACGGCGAGGGCGTACATGCCCTCGAGCTCGCCGGCCGCCCGCGCCACCGCCTCCTTCAGGTCGCCGTCCAGGTAGCTCGAGATCAGGTTGGCGGCCACCTCGGTATCGGTCTCGGACGTGAAGCTCCAGCCTTCCGCCTGCAGCCGCTCCTTGAGCGTCAGGAAGTTCTCGATGATGCCGTTGTGGATGACCGCCACGCGCTGCCGGCTGTCGACCATCGGGTGCGCGTTCTGCTCCGAAGGCGCGCCGTGGGTCGCCCAGCGCGTATGGCCGAGGCCGTAGCTGCCGCGGATGGCGTGACCGGCGAGCTTCTCGACCAGCTGGTCGAGCTTGCCCTCGGCGCGCACCGTCTCGAGGCTGCCGTTGCGCAGCACCGTGATGCCGGCCGAGTCGTAGCCCCGGTACTCGAGCCGCCGCAGACCGTCCAGCAGCAGCGGCACGACCTCCTTGGATCCCAGATAGCCGACAATGCCGCACATCGCTACTCGTCCTCCTTTTTTCGCCGCCGTTGGCGTCGCTCCGCCCAGCCCTCGACGTTGCGCTGGCGCGACCGCTCGACCGCCAGGGCGCCCGACGGAACGTCTTGGGTGATGGTCGAGCCCGCGCCCGTCGTCGCCCCGGCACCCACCTTCACCGGCGCCACCAGCATGGTATCGCTACCGATGAAAGCGCCGGGGCCGATCTCGGTCCGATGCTTGCCGACGCCGTCGTAGTTGCACGTCACCGTGCCGGCGCCGATGTTGGCTCCGGCGCCCACGGTGGCGTCGCCGAGGTAGGCCAGGTGTCCGGCCTTGACGCCCGGAGCGAGAGTCGAGTTCTTGACCTCGACGTAGTTGCCGATCTTCGAGCCCTCCTCGACCACCGTTCCGGGACGCAGTCGCGCGAACGGCCCGACGCTGCAGTTGGGACCGATCGAGGCGCCGTCGACGACCGTGTAGGGCTCGATGGTGACGTCGTCGCCGAGCACCGCGTCGCGCAACCAGGCGCCCTGGCGCAGGGTACAACGCCGGCCGATTCGCGTCGCGCCGCTCAGATGGACGTCGGGGGCGAGGCTCGAATCGGGGCCGATCTCGACCTCCGGATCGATCTGTACGCGCGCCGGATCGAGCAGGGTGACGCCGTCGAGCTGAAGCTGGAGGAGCTTGCGATCGAGGAGCCTCCGATGCACCCGCCCGAGCTCGACCCGGGTGTTGATCCCCATCGCTTCGCCGGGATCGGCAAGCTCGACCAGTTCGATGCGATCGCCATCCGCCGCCGCCGCGCCCAGGGCGTCGGTGAGGTAGAGCTCGCCCTGAGCGTTCTTCCGCTCGAGCGCGGTCAGGCGCTCGAAGATCGGCGGAAACGGCAGACAGTAGAGCCCGGCGTTGACCGTGCAAATCGAGAGCTCGTCGTCGCCGGCGTCCGACGCCTCGACAATGCGGGCGAGGGAACCGTCTGCGGCGCGCACGACCCGGCCGAGCGAGCCGGGCTCGGCCAGCTCGGCGACCGCCATCGCTCCCCAGCCGGTCGCGGCGGCGGCGGCCAGCGCGGCCAGCGTCGCGGGCCGGACCAGCGGTACATCGCCGGACAAGACGATGAGGGAGCCGCTGCCGCCGAGCTCGGGGGCGACCTGGGCCAGCGCGTGACCGGTGCCCAGCTGCTTCTCCTGCACGACCCAGGTGACGTCCGGGGCGGCGAGCTCCCGCCGGACCCGGTCGGCGCCGTGGCCAACCACCACCAGAATCGGGTCGCAGCCGGCCGCTCTCGCGGCGTCGAGCACCCAGGCGAGCATCGGTCGGCCGCCGACCGGATGCAGCACCTTGGGAAGCTCGGAGCGCATGCGGCTGCCGATGCCGGCCGCCAGCACGGCCACCGCCCTCCGCTCGCCGCCGGGCGCCATCAGCCCCTCCCGACCCCGGCGTCCAGGGTGTCGGCCGGCCGGCGCCGCCGGCCGGCAGCGCCCACCAGGCGAATGATCGCCGCCGCCAGCTTTGGCGGGTCGTGTCGGATCAGCTCCCCCGGCGCCAGCAGGTCGGCGCCCACCACATCGACTCCCCGGCTCCGCAGGGCGGCCTCCTCGTAACCGACCGGGCTGGCGCCGGCATCGCCGTAGTTGGACACCACGTGCCCGGGCAGGCCGGCGGTGTTGACCAGCATGCGGTCGACGATCCCGGCTCCGGCGTGGCGCTCGATGGCATCGAGGT
>JAHEKO010000061.1:0-6465 GCA_024638355.1 Acidobacteriota bacterium | reverse complement strand
CCGACCGGGCTGGCGCCGGCATCGCCGTAGTTGGACACCACGTGCCCGGGCAGGCCGGCGGTGTTGACCAGCATGCGGTCGACGATCCCGGCTCCGGCGTGGCGCTCGATGGCATCGAGGTGGGCGACGGCGTCCATGCCGTCGGTCTCGCCCGGCTGGGTCATCAGGTTGGTCACCAGGATCACCGGCGCCGTCGACTCGACGAGGGCCCTGCGGATGCCGGCAATCAGCAGATTCGGCAGGATCGAGGTGTAGAGCGAGCCCGGACCGAGGAGGATCGCGTCGGCGCGGCGGATCGCCTCGACGGCGGGCGGAAAGGCCGCCACCGTCGGTGGGTCGAGGCTCATCGACTCCAGCGGCTCGCCCGACAGCCCGACCGCAGATTCGCCGTCGTAGAGCCTGCCCGAGATGCCGCGCCCGCGCAGGCGCACGTCGTTGAGGGTGCCCGGGAAGATCTTGCCGCGCACCGAGAGGATCGACTCGGCGGTGAGGATCGCCTGGTAGAAGTCACCGGTGATACCGGTGAGCGCCGTCAGGAACAGGTTGCCGAAGGAGTGGCCGGAGAGGCCCTCGCCCGTGGCGAACCGGTACTGGAAGAGGCGCGCCAGCTGGTCCTCGTCGTCGGCCAGAGCCACGATGCAGTTGCGCACGTCGCCGGGTGGGAGCACCCCCAGCTCGCGGCGCAGCCGGCCGGAAGAGCCTCCGTCGTCGGCCATCGTGACGACCGCCTTGAGATCCTCCAGGCGGCCGCCGACGTAGTGCTTGAGGCCGCGCAGCAGAACGGCCAGACCGGTGCCGCCACCTACCGCTACGAGGCGGCTCGGCGGCTCGGTCCGGTCGGTCGTCATTTTAGTCGGCGGCTTCGAAGAGGTCGGCGAAGTCGTCCGCTTCACGCAAGGCCTCGAAGTCCGAATCGTAGCTCGCGTGCACGCGGTTCTTCGGGTCCATGGCGATCGCCGTCTCGAGCAGGCCGGCCGCCTTCTCCAGGTTGCCCTGCAGCGTGTAGATCGCCGAGGCCAGGTAGGCGAACTTGTCGTCCTTCCCGGTGCGACCGCCACGGTTGCAGATGTCCAGCGCCTCGTCGAGATTCCCCCGGTTGCGCTCGAAGACCGCCAGCAGGAACGGATCGTCGGCCGCGGGCGGCTTGGACAGGTGGCGCTCCACCACTTCGAGGTACTTCTGCGCGCCGAGGCGCAGCTCGGGCTGGTCGCTCTCCGCCAGCACCTCCTCGAAGAGCTTCTTCGCCTCACGCCATTTCTTGCCGTAGAGCGCCCGCGAGCCGCGGGTGTAGACCTTGACCAGGGGATCGTGCTCGATCCGGATCTCGACCACGCTGTCCTTCGAGGCCAGGCCCAGCGCCGTGAGCTTCTCGGTCACTTCCTCCGCGTCCACCTTGAAGCGCTCGGCGAGCTCCGAGGTGAGTCGGATCTTCGCGTAACGCTTGAGGTACGTGATTTCTTCGCTTTTCCACCGCTTTGCCATTGTCGTTTGCTTCCCCTACTTCCTTCTCAATTCCACCAGAACCTGCTTCGCCACCGACTTCAGGGTATCGAAGACCCCGAGGCCGTCGGTGGCGACAGCTTCGAAGGTCGGTTCCCGCTTGTAGTTGAGCATTCTGTACATCTCGTCGCTCGGCACGGCGCCGCTGATGTCACGCTTGTTGAACTGCAACGCCAGGGGCATCGTCACCAGGTCGAAACCGTGGTCGCGGAGATTCAGCTCCAGGTTGCGGATCGACTCGACGTTGGCCTCCATGCGCTCGGGCTGGCTGTCGGCGACGAAGACCACCCCGTCGACGCCCTTGAGGATCAGCTTGCGGCTGGCGTCGTAGAACACCTGGCCCGGCACCGTGTAGAGGTGAAAGCGCGTGTTGAAGCCCCGGATCGTGCCCAGATCGAGCGGCAGGAAGTCGAAGAACAGGGTCCGATCCGCCTCGGTCGCCAGCGAGATCATCTTGCCCTTCCGCTCGGGCGCGGTCTTGTTGTAGATGTACTGCAGATTGGTCGTCTTGCCGCCGAGCCCAGGCCCGTAGTAGACGATCTTGCAGTTGATCTCTCGAGCCGCGTAGTTGATGAATGTCATGAGTCACCGCCGGCTCCGGCCGGTTGCGAGACGGGCCATCGACTGCCCGCCGCCACTCCGGGGCCGCTACTCGCTGAACAGCGCGTCGATGTCTTCGTCGGTAATCTCGGAGAAAGGGCTGGGCTCAGCCTCGCCCTGGACGCCCATCTCGGCCTTCTGATCCATCTGCTCGAAGACTCGATCCATCTCGGTGCTCGCTCTCTTGACCCGGAGCCGCACCAGGCCAAGGGACGAGCGCTCGTCGAAGATCACCAGCAGAATGGCTCGCCGGGCCACGATGGAGATGTGGATGTGGTCTCTCTGCCCCTCGTGAAAGAGGACCGAGAACTCCCGCTCGCCGATCAGCTTCGCCAGACCGTCGGTCGCCGCCACGTTGCCGGCGGTGAGCGAGGCGAGCGAAGTGCTGTCGAACTGGTCGGTATCGCCGGCAGCGGCGATGTGCTGACCGTTGCGATCGATCAGGAAAACCGCCTTGGCGTTGGCGTCGAGCCGCAACCGGCGTAGGGAGTCCTCGAGGTTCCGGAACTCCTGTTCGTAGACCTCCATGCGTGCCAGTGACATTGCCGATTAGAGTCGTCGAAAACGTATCATACAGGGCGGTTTGACCCGTCCACTGTTGCGTATGACACTCACTTCTGGCCGGCAAAGCTGGTGACGATGTAGGTGCCCGACCGCTGGTCCTTCTTGAGCTTGACGATGTTCTGCTTCTGGGCCTCCTCGAGCAGCTCGGAGAAGGTGGAGAACCCGTAGTAGCTCTCGTTGAAGGACGGCCGCTTGCGCTGCATGGTCTGCTTGATCATCGAGCCCCACAGCACGTCCTTGTTCTCGCGCATCAGCGCCTTGATGGCGTCGATCATGTAGTTCATGACCTCGCTCTGGCGCTTGCTCCCCCCCTTGACGACCGGGGCCTTCTGGGTGTCCCGCCAGACGTCCTCGTAGAAGATGAATTCGTCGCAGTTGTCGATCAGCAGCTTCGACGACGAGTTCCGGACGCCGAGGCCGATCACCTGCTTGTTGCTCTCCTTGAGCTTGGAGACCAGCGGCGAGAAGTCGCTATCCCCGGAGAGGATCGCGAAGGTGTCGAGGTGCTCCTTGTTGTAGCACAGCTCCATGGCGTCGACGGCCATCTTGATGTCGGCGCTGTTCTTGCCGGAGATGCGCTTCTGGGGAATGTCGATCAGCTCGATGCCGGCCTCGTGACAGGCGCGCTTGTACTCGCTGTAGCGCTCCCAATCGGCATACGCCTTCTTCACGATCACCTTGCCCTTGTCGAGAATCCGGGCCATGACCAGGTTGATGTCGAACTTCTTGATGTCGGAGTCACGGACTCCGAGAGCTATGTTTTCGAGATCGCACAGCAGGGCGATCTTCTGCTCATCATTCACTTTTCTTGGGTTCCTTTGCGTGGGCCGCGATGGCGGCCTCGGTATGGTGCACGTTCGGATGGAGGCGGATCCGGCTCGCCGGCCGAGTCGACGCCCGGGCCAATCGTAGCATCCCGCTCATCGCCGCTGCGGACCGATGCTCGAATCGGGCCCTTCCCGCGGCGCGTCCCACCCCGGGTAGGAGACCAGATCCTGGCTCCTGAGCTGGCGGATCAGCAGGCCGAGGCGCTCCTCGGCCGGCTCGATCTCGGCGCCGAGCTCGGCCCGCAGCTCGGTCGCCAGCTCCGCGACCGAGCGCCGGCCATCGAGCCGAGTCCAAGCGAGGCTTCCCGTGCTGTCGAGGCGGATGCGGCGAGTCGACATCAGGAAGGTGATCCAGCGCAGCGGAGCGCGGAACCAGGGCCGGTTCGGCGGCGGGCGCTCGATGACCACCCGGTCGTCGACCTCCCGCCACTCCGCCGAGCGCCGGGGACGAAGCTCGAGCAGGTTGACCGACTCGAGCGGATCCTCACGTCGGGCCAGACCGGACCTACTCGACCTTGGTCGCCGCCATGCCGCCCTCGCGCATCTTCTTGATCGGCAACCAGACCAGAAGGTAGAGCAGCGCCGGGTAGACGATCAGGCTGAGCGGAAAGCTCGGCCCCATCGCGGGAGTGATCGCCGCCTTCGCCGCCAGCAGCGAAGGCATGAAGTCGCCGCCCAGGACGAGGAACGCCAGCAGCACGGCCATCAACGCCTCGCCGGCGATGAAGCCGGAGGAGAGCAGGATTCCCATGTTGTCGGCGCGGGTCGTCTCCTCCGCACTGGCGCCCGCCTTCTTGAGCCGCGTCTCCATCACCCACTTGATCAGCCCGCCGACGAAGATCGCCGCGGTCGACTCGAAGGGTAGGTACATGCCGACCGCGATCAGCATCGGCGAGGGCGAGCCGATGAGGATCAGGCCGAGAGCCAGGAACATGCCGACGATCACCAGCGGCCAGGCCATCTCCCCACCCACGATGCCGTTGGCCATCAGCGCCATCAGGCCCGCCTGGGGCGCGGGCAGCTCGGCGGAGCCGATGGTGTAGACGCGGTGAAGCGCCATGAGCGGAAAGGCCAGCACCAGCGCGGCGATGAAGACGCCGATCAGCTCGCCCACCTGCATCCGCCAGGGCGTACCGCCGAGGATGTGGCCGACCTTGAGATCCTGCATCATGTCGCCGGCGATGCCCGCCGCGCAGCAGACGACGCCCGCCACGGCCAGGACCGCGGCCACGCCGTGCACGTCGGTGAGGCCGAGAAACACCATGAGCACGGCCGAGATCAGCAGGGCGCTCAGCGTCAGGCCGGAGATCGGGTTGTTGGAGCTGCCGATCAGGGCCACCAGATAGCCGGCGACCGCCGCGAACAAGAAGCCGAGGATGACCATGACCACGGTGAGCACGATGGCGCCGCCGAGGTTCTGGGCGAAGTAGTAGTAGAGGAAGAAGGTGGCGACGGCCATGACGCCGATCGCCGCGAACACCTTCTTGACGTCCAGATCGACGTCGGTGCGATCCTCTCCGCCGCCGGTCGCCGCGCCAATGTCCTTGAGCGCCTTGCTGATGCCGGTGATCAGCGAATTGCGCAGAGTGTAGAGAGTGTAGAAAGCGGCGACGATCATCGTGCCGACCGCGAGCGGCCGGATCTGGTTCGACCAGACCGAGTTGGCCAGGCTGATCATCGAGGCCTCGCCCTCCAGACCCGCCGACAGGGCCGGGTTGAGGAAGACGGCCAGCGGCACCAGCAGCAGCCAGCCCATCACCGCGCCGGCGAAGAGCACGGCCGAGACCCGCAGTCCGACGATGTAGCCCACGCCGATCAGCGCCGGCGACGCGGCCGGCGTGGCGAACAGAATGCCGCCGGTGTAGGAGAGGCGCTCCGACATCACCTGGATGTTCGACTCGGCGAAGCCCATGAACTTGTTGGCGCTCTGCTGGACGATGTGGATGCCGTTCGAGTTCTTGAGAAGCTCCCACAGACCGGCCAGGCCCATCGCCCCGAAGACGTACTTGGCACCGGTCTGACCGCCCTGGCCCGCCTTGACGATCTCGGCCGCCGCGACACTCTCGGGAAAGGGAAGATCGGCCTCGACGACCAGCGTGCGGCGCAGGACGATCACGAACAGCACGCCCAGAACGCCGCCGATGAGCATGATCGCGGTGCTCTCCCAGTAGCGCAGCTCCTCCCAGGCTCCGCTGATGACGAACGCCGGGATGGTGAAGATGGCGCCGGCGACCAGGGCCTCGCCGACGGACGCGGAGGTTCGGGCGACGTTCTCCTCGAGAATCGTGCCGCCGAAGACTCGCAAGGCCGCCATGGCCACCACCGCGGCGGGAAACGTCGCGGCGACCGTCAGTCCGGCCTTCATGCCGAGGTAGGCGTTGGCCATACCGAGCACCACCGCCATGATGGCGCCCAGAAACACGGCCTTGAACGTCAGCTCGGCCATGCTCTGCGAGGCCGGTACGAACGGCTTGAATTCCTTCTTGTCCATGAACCCTCCGCGGGTCAGAGGTTTAAGGGTCGCGGCATTGTACCGTTCGCGACCTGTATTCGCTACTTCGCCCAGGGAGTGGGTTCGTCGGGTCCTCGGGACCTGCGGGCGGCAATCGGGCGCCTCGCGCGAAGATCCGCTGCGGCGCCTGGCCGGCAGGCGTGTACCGCGATCCGCGCCGCCTCAGAAGGTCAGGCTGGCGCCCAGGTACGGCCCCGAGATCTCGAGGTCGAGGGTGTCGTCTTCGTCTGCCAGGTCGAAGTCCATCAGCCGGTAGCCGCCGAAGATGCTGAAGATCTTGACCGGCGAGAAGCGCAGGCCCAGCTCGGCTTCCAGCAGCTCTCCGTAGTCGAGGCCCGGCGCGTAGCCCACCTCGCCGACGATGCGCAGCTTGGGCAGCGGCTTGCCCTCGAAGCCGACGGCCAGCGAGGCGAAGCCCGCATCGCGCGACTCGCGCTCCGAGATCAGGGGAATCGACAGCAC
>JAHEKO010000477.1 GCA_024638355.1 Acidobacteriota bacterium | reverse complement strand
TCACCAGCGGCCCCGCCGCCACCGCCGGATCGACTCCGATGTGCTCGAAGACGAGGGGCACCAGCGCGCCGTTCATCGAGGCGAGCAGAATGGCCAGGAAGAGCGAAACGCCGACCACCCCACCGTAGTACAGCAGCGAAACGCTGAGCTCGGCGCCCGAGAGGTCGAAGACGGTCTCGAAGACCACGGCCGCCGACGCGGCGATGGCGGCGCAAGCGAGGCCGAGGATGGCGCCCACTTTCACCTGCTGCCAGAGAAACTGCCGTCTCTGGCCCGCCGCGATGCGACCCGTTGCCAGACCGCGCACCGCGATCGTCGAGGTCTGGCTGCCCAGGTTGCCGCCCATCCCCATCACCACGGGCACGAACACGAGCAGGAAGAGCGCCTCGCGCAGGTTGACTTGGAAGCGCTCGACCAGAATTCCGGCGAAGGCCAGTCCGACGAGGTTGATCAACAGCCAGGGGAGCCGGAATCCGGCCACCCGGAACGAGCGGTCTTGATAGACGAGCTCGTCGTCGCTGGTACCGACCATCTTGAAGAAGTCTTCGGTGGCTTCGTCTTTGAAGACGTCGATGATGTCGTCCACCGTGACGATGCCCACGAGGTGGTTGCTGCCGTCGGTCACCGGGATGGCCAGCAGGTCGTAGCGCGCGGCGAGCTGGGCGACCTCCTCCTGATCGGTGTCGGTGTGGACCTTGATGGTCGCATGGGTCGAGACGTCGCCCAGCGTCTTGTCGCGCGGCGACAGCAGCAGCTGGCGCAGCGAAGAGACGCCCACCAGGTGATTGTCGTCGTCGACCACGTACAGGTAGAGAAGGTTCTCGGTGCTCTTGGCGAGCTCGTTGATGGTGGCGACGGCCTCGCTGACCGTGGTCGACTCCTTGAGGGCCAGGAAGTCCGAGTCCATGATCCGGCCGGCGGTCTCGTCGTCGTAGGTCAGGTGATCCTGGACCTCCGCCAGCTCGCGCATGTCGACGATCTCGAGCACCTGTTCCCTGAGGTCGGGCGGCAGGTCCTCGACGAGCGCGACCGCGTCGTCCACCGGCATCACCTTCAGCAGCCCGACGATCGCCTGTAGATCGGTCTCTTCCAGAATCGAGAGCCGCAGATCGGGCTCGAGATCGGTCAGCACCTCGCCCGCTCGCTCCGGGAAGTCCTGAACGAGGACGCCGAAGACCCGCAGCTGTTCCGATGGCGTCAGCCCGCGCAGCTGGATCGCAATGTCCTCGGAACGCGTCTTGGCGAGCAGCTTGGAGATGTGTCCTCGCGCCCCCCGGCGGGCGAAACGCCTGAGAGTCGCGCTCAGAAGCTCGGCGCGGCGGGGAGTGTAGTTGGGCTCCATCGGGCTGCAAATCGTAGCACGCGGGCGCTCGCGCCGAGCCTCCTTCAGCGGCTTCGGCTCCGCCCCGTCGGCCGCCGCGGCGAGGCCGCCACGGATCGGCCGCGCACCCCGCCGCGAGCCCGGCTAGTGGAGGGAGACGGCCAGCTTTCCGGAGGCGTCGACCCGGACCTGCAAGACGCGGATCGCCCCCGGCGGGAGCGTGCCCGACAGACGGTAGACCTCGGTCGGATGACCGGGCAACGACAGATAGACGCGGAGGGCCGCGGGCCCGGCCGGCACCCGCACCTGGTCGTCGAAGCCGCCGCTCACCCCGCGCGTGCGCATGAAGCCCCGCTTCTCGACGAAGCGGAAGGCTCGGCGCAAGAGCTGATTCTCTCCCTGATAGATCGTCAGAACTCCGCGCGGGAGCTCACTGTAGAAGTCGATCTTCAGGTCCGAATGGGTCGGTGCGGCCTGGACCGGCGGCGGCTGGATGGGTTGCACGACGCGCAGCGGCTCGGGTTGCGGGGGTGCCGGCGCCGGCTTGGGGGCGACGGAGGGTTGGATCCTCGCCCGTGCTTCTTGCACCCGCCGCCAGGCCGCCTTCCGGGCCTCCTCGACCCGGGCGGCCAGGCCCACCGCCGCCGGATCGTCCGGCTTCAGCCCGAGGGCCCTCGCCGCGGTCTTCTTCGCGGCCTCGAGGCGGCCTTCGGCCAGCTCCAGTTCGCCCACTCCGACCAGTCCCGCCACCTCGAGATCGAGCTCCGCCGCGACCTCGCGCGCGGCCTGTGCGCGCACTTCGTCGCGCAGGGCGCGGATGCGGCGAGCGTCGGGAGACAGCTGCTCGGCCCGGGCGAACAGGGCCAGGGCGGCGTCCTTCTCGCCGTGCTCGAGCATCGTCCGCGCCTCCTCCAGAAGAGCCAGGTACTCGAGGCGAGGCGCGGGGGACTCGCCGACCAGAGGCGCGCCGCCGCGCGCCGCGGCGCCGGGCGAGGGGCCCCTGGATACCGCCCAGACCGCCAGCAGGACCAGAGGAGCCACGGCGGCGATCGCCCAACGGGGCAGCCGCCGCAGCCGGGTGAAGAGCGCCGGCAGCGACCGGAACCTGCTCCCTCTCCCCTCCTCGGCGGCGGCCTCCTCCGTCGGCGCGGAGTCGTCCGCCACGACGTCCGGGATCGCCGTCGCCGGCAAGGTGACGCTCAGCTGCATCTGCCCCGCCTGGACCGCCTTCAGCTCGCGCGCGATGTCACCGGCGAACTGGTAGCGATCCTGCGGCTCCTTGGCCAGCGCCCGGTCGAGGATCGGCTGGATCCCGGGTATGGCGAGGGCGCCCGCCTGATCGAGAGGCGCGGGCTCCTCGGTCGCGATCCGGGCCACCAGCTCGGAGACCGACTCGCCCTGGAAGGGGAGCCGCCTCGTCAGCATCTCGTAGAGGACGACCCCCAGCGCCCAGATATCGGCTCGGTAGTCGGATCCCGTGCCGAGGACGCGCTCCGGCGCCATGTAGGCCGGCGAGCCGGCACGCCGCAGCTCTTCTCCGAGATCCTGGCCGCGCAGCTCGGCGATGCCGAAGTCGGTGACCCTCACGCCGCCACTGCCGGCGATCAGGATGTTCGCCGGCTTGATGTCGCGATGCACTACGCCGTGGGCGTGAACGTGGTCGAGGACATCGGCGACCCCGCTCACGACGTTGACCACGAAGTCGAAGGGCAGCGGATCGGGACGGGCGAGCGTCTCGGCGAGGCTCGAGCCGGACACGTAGTCCATGACCAGGAAGACCTCGGGGGTTCCCGGCTCGTCGATCAGGTCGCTGATCCGCACGATGCCGGGGTGCGACAGAAGGGAGCCGGCGCTCGCCTCGTTGAGGAAGAGTCGGCGCAGCCGCTCGAGATCGGCGTCGTCGAGCGAGCCCCCTTCGCTGAGGGTCTTGAGCGCCACGTCTTCGCCGGTGGCGAGATCGCGCGCCAGGTAGACGG
>JAHEKO010000476.1 GCA_024638355.1 Acidobacteriota bacterium | reverse complement strand
GCACCTTGAGAACGTCGGGCACGGTCTCCAGGATGAGCCGGGTCGACAGGCGTTGGTTCTGCTTGAGTCCCGCCGGCGTCTCGCCGACGAAGGCGACCCGCCCGCGCACTCGGCTGCCTTCTACCTCCGGCGAAAGGCTGCGGACGCGGCCCGCGAACTCCCGCTCGCCGTAGCTGATGATCGCCTGCGTCGCCGGTCCGATCTCGTCGGAGTAGATCTCGGGTACCGCGATCTCCAGCTCGAATGTGGACAGATCGACCACGCTGACGACCGGCGAGCCCTGGCTGACGGCGTCCTGGTCCTCGCTCTCGAGGCGTGAGACCAGGCCGTCTACCGGCGAGCGGATCTCGAGCTCGGCCACCTGCCGGTCGAGATCGGTGACCACCAGGCGCTGGCGGTCGACCCGCGACAGGCTGTTGCGGGTCTCCAGCTCCAGCGACTCGCGCTCGAACTCGGCTCGTTTCCTCGCCATCTCGAGCTTGAGGCCGGCGATCTGGACTCCGTCCTGAGCCGCCTCGTACTCGACGTCGTTGAGGATTCCTTCGCGGCGGGAGCGCTCGGCACGGTCCATGGCCCGCTTCGCCGCTTCGAGCTCGACCTCGAGCAGACCGATGTCCTGTTCGGTCTGGAGGATCGCCTGGCGTGCGAGGACCCGCCGGCGCTCGTGCTCGGCTTGCAGGGAAAGGAGATTCGAGCGCTCCTGCTCGAGCCTGCTGTCGAGCTGCGGACTGCTGATGCGGGCCAGAACGGTGCCCTTGTCGATCGCCTGGCCGGCCTGAACCTCGAGCCGCGCGATGCCGCGGGCGGGGCTGAAGAGGGTCGGGTGGAAGGCGGCGACCACGTTGCCCTGCACCGCGACCTCGCGCACCAGGTCGCCGCGTGCGACCTCGCCGATGCGGATGCGCGCGGCGTCTACGGATCTCTCGGATCCGAGCCAGCGCCGCACGGAAGGAGCGAGGGCCAGCAGGAGCGCCAGGATGGCGAGGGCGGCCACCAAGCGGAGCAGATTCCCGCGGCTGAAGCGCCCGGGCCGCTCGATCGGCCGATCCATGGTCGAACTGTCGCGAATCATCGGTCGTCTCTCGTCTCCACTGTCCATAGGCAACCCCTGTGCCAAACGGGGCCTCGTTCGGAAGCCCTTGCTGATGAAAGAGTTACCAGTCTAGTAGACGCCCGATGACGGGTCGTTGGTTTACATCTGTACGGGGGTGGCCGGACAGCTGTCCGCTCGCTGCGGGGGCGCGCTCGCGAAACCCGGTGGCCGCAAACGCCGTTAGACTGCTGCGGTGACCGTTGCCCAGATGACCGACCTGACCGGGCTACCGGAGCAGACCGCCGTCCAGCGCTTCTTCGACGACGCCAACTGGTCGGTGCTGCGCTGGATCCTGGTGGTAGCGGCCCCCGGGGCGATGGCGGGCGTTATTGCCAGCCTGACCGCCGGCCGGCCTCTCCTGGCCGGCCTGTGGAGCGCGGCGCTGGCGGTCGACGCCTTCCTGATCTTCGGTCGACGGAGTCGGTTGACCCGGGGCTACGCCCGCCAACTGCTGCTCGCCTTCATCTGCACCCACGCGCTGGCCGCCGTCTTTTCGTTTCTGACCGGCGACCCGGAGCCCGGGTACGTCTTCGCCGGCTACCTCTTCCCGGCCGTGCTGGTGCTCTTCCGCATGCGCTGGTTCGAATACGCCGCGGTGCAGTTGGGCTTTCTGGCAGGCGCGTTCTGGATCACCGGCCGCGACGGAATGCCGCCGGCGGCGGGCGCGCGCTTCGGACTCGTGGTGGGCTCGGCCGCCTGCATTCTGATCTCGACCGCCATCGCCATCTACCTGACGCGCCGCCGCCGCCGGGGATTCCTGGTCGAGTGGCGCCGCGAGGTGGCGCGCGAGCGCGAGGAAAAACGAATGCGTGGCGAGCTCAGGGACGCGCGGGAGATCCAGCTCAGCATGCTGCCGCGGGCGGCTCCGGAGCTCGACTGGCTGGACTCGTCGGGGCTGTCGATTCCGGCCAGCGAGGTCGGGGGCGACTATTACGAGTACTTCGAGCTCGACCGCGACCGGCTGGCGCTGGTGATCGGCGACGTCGCGGGCCACGGCGTGGCGAGCGGGCTGGTGCTTTCGGGCGTCCGCAGCGGCCTGCACCTGCTCCGCGACGAGCTCGAGCGGCCGGTGGTCGTGCTCGAGAGGCTGAACCGGATGGTGCGGGAGACGGCGCCGACGCGGATGTTCGTGACCCTGCAGGTGGCGCTGATCGATCGACTGAGCGCGACCGTCACCCTGGCCAACGCCGGACACCCTCCGCTGCTGCTGCTGACCGCCGACGGCGGAACGCCGCGCCAGCTGGGTACCAGCGGACTGCCGCTCGGTACCCGCCTCGAGCCCGAGTACCGGGCCGAGCGGCGGGATCTCGCCCGCGGAGACACGCTCGTGCTCTACACCGACGGCGTGCTCGAGGCGCGCGACGCGAGCGGAGCGGGTCTCGGCGAGGCGCGCCTCAGCAAGTTCGCCCAGAAGGCCGCCTCGGGCGCGACGGCGGCCGAGATCCGCGACGCGATCGTGAGCGGTATCTCCCGGTTCAGAAGCGACGCGGTCCAGCTCGACGACCTGACGCTGGTGGTTCTCAGGCTGGGCGAGCTCAGCCGCCCCACTGTGTCGTAGTCCATTCTCGCCGGTCCGCTCTGCTCGTATGGTTTGATGCGAACTCGACATCGAGGAGGGCGAATCGTGCACTTCAAGAGACTTTCCCTCGTGGCCCTGGTACTCGCGTGCCTGCCGGCTCCACTCCTGGCCGAGGCCGAGCTCGAAGCGCGCCTCTGGCTGCAGGAGATGGACGGCAGGATCCGCATCTCCGAAGGCGGTCAGGGCACCGAGGTCCGGCTGCCCGACACCCTCGGCATCGAGGAGGACGACGCGTTCGAGGTGCGGCTCACCTGGCGCCTGGCGGGGCCGCTGATCGTGCGCTTCGGCTTCATGCCGCTGAGCTATGCCGGCGCGGCGACGATCTCGGAGGAGATCGATTTCGGCGGAAGCACTTTTCCAATCGACTTCGACGTCGCCTCGCAGCTCGATCTCGACTACGCCCGAATCGGAGTGGGCTGGATGTTCGGAGCCGGCGACAAGTTTCGCATCGGCCCGATCCTGGAAGTCAAGGGGCTGCGAGCCGAGGCCGAGCTGGTCGGCCGTGTGCTGTCGATTCCCCTGATCTCGGAGCGCGAGTCGCGCGATGCGGGCTTCGCCTCGCTGGCCGTCGGCTTCGAGGGCAAGCCGCTGCCCAAGCTGCGCATCGTCGGCGAGGTGGGCTACG
>JAHEKO010000475.1 GCA_024638355.1 Acidobacteriota bacterium | reverse complement strand
GGCCGGCCAGCGGGTCGAGGTCCTGCTCGAGATGGTGGAAGGCGACGAAGACGCCGGTCGCCGTTCCCTCGAAGTGCGTGTCGAGAGAGGTCACCATGTAGCTGACGCTGTTCTCGTAGCGGGTCGAATCGCTGCCGGTCAGGACACCGCCGCCGCCGCTGGCGACGTTCGACTCGAAGCGGGTCAGGATGCCGGGCGCCAGCCGGCGAGTGAGCTCGAGCTGGACCTCCGGCAGCGAATCCCCCGGCACGAAGAAGAGACTCTCGAGCCGGTCGTAGAAGTCGCGGTCGAAGTAGAGCCGCATCGTGTCGGCGTACTTGCGGTGGACCGCGCCCAGGCTGAGCTGCTGGTCGTCGGCCCACAGCCGCGAGAGCATCATCTTGTAGCAGCTCTGGGCGGCCTGCTCGCAGGCGTCCGCCTCGTTGAAGAAGGCGGGCGTGAAGTCGGTGTAGGTGTACTCGTCGTCGTGGTCGATCCGGTGGCTGGCCGAGGTGGCCGCGCGCCAGTTCTCGCTCAGGTTGACGATGACTCCGCCCTGCGGCATCAGCGACAGGCTGCCGTCGCGCAGGGTGGAGAAGAGGCCGTACTCGACGACCACCGCCGGCCGTACCTCGAGGCCGCCGCGGCTGAAGATCTCGACCGTCTCGGTGGGCAGCAGCCCGAAGGTGTCGAGCTGCGCCGACGAGTATTCGCTCTGCAGGTCGCGATAGCGGAAGCCGGCCTGGATGGTCGCCCGCTGGCTGAGCGGCGTGGTGTAGGAGCCTTCGACCCGCAGAGTGCGCGAGGCGTCGGGAAGACCGAGCGACTCGATCGGGCTCTGCCGGTAGAAGTTGTTCTCTTCGGTGTACTGGGCCGTGATCTCCGATCGCGACTCGGCGCCGATCGCGCCCGACCAGCTCACCCGGTGGTGCTGGTAGTCGACCGTGTCGGTCCGGCTGTCGACACCGCTCATGGAGTTGCTGAGCGACGCCACGCTCACCCGGGAACGGTTCGGATTGACCAGGTCGAGCGTCACGTGCTGAGTCGACCCGATCGCACCGTCCTCGCCGAATGCGGCGTCGGGCTCGAGCTTGGAGAAGTTGCCGCTGATCCCCACCAGGTAGTCGCGGAAGCGGCCCTCCAGATCGACCATGCCGCCGGCGACGTTCGCCGAGCCGTAGTCCAGGCCTTCGGAAACGCCGGTGCTGGCCTGCATGGTGGCCGAGAAGTTGGCGTCCAGCGGGCCGGCGGCCGCCCCGAACTCATCGGCGGCGGTCGCGATCTGGATGTCGCGCAGGACGTCGGAGGGGATCTTCTCGCGCAGCTCCCAGAAACCGCCCTGGAGCTCCGCGTCTTCCTCGTGAGGAGCCAGCTCGAGATCGAGGTACTGGCGCGCGTCGGCGGCCATCCGGCTCAGCATCACCACGGTGGGCACGAAGCCGGGCTTGAAAGCGATGATCTTGTAGAGGCCGACCGGCAGCGCCGCGAACGAGAATTCACCCGCCGGGTCGGTGACGACCTTCTCGAGGCTCAGGTCGGCGAGCTGGTAGGCGTAGACCGACGCCGCGCCGAGCGGCGCCGAGCGGCTGCTGACCTTGCCGTCGACTCCGGCGGTCGAAGCTGGGCTGGCGGCGGCGGCCGTCGCGAGGACGAGCGCCGAAACCAAAAGAATGGATGCAGAAATCCGAAGCTTTGCCATTACCCAGCCGTTAGATACGTACCAGCAGTATAGGTAGTTCTCTATTTCCCGTCAAAAGTGACCGGCTCACGCCACTCAGTAAGAAGCACGTTTTGTGCCGTATCCTTCGCGGCTTCTTGCGTGCGTTCTCGGGAGCGTGAGCTGCCGGATGCAGCTTTCCCGAGCCGAATTCTACCAGATCACGGTTCTTCGGGCCGCCGGCTCGTCCGAGCCGGGAGTTCTGGCGGCCGTGACGGCGGTGATCTCGGCGGCTCCGGCGGCCCGCAGTACCGACGCCGCGGCCCGCAGCGTCGAGCCGGTCGTGGTCACGTCGTCGACCAGCAGAAGGCGCCGCCCGGCCACCTCGGCCCGGCGTCGAAGCCGCAACGCGCCCCGCAGGTTGGCCGCTCGCCGCTCTCGCGGCAGACGGCTCTGGGCGGGCGTCGGGCGGGTCCGAACCAGGGCGCCTCGGGCCCGAATGCCGAGCTCGGCGGCCAGCGGCCGGGCGATGCGCTCCGCCTGGTTGTAGCCGCGCCCGAGGTAGCGCCACCAGTGGAGCGGCACCCAGACCGCGAGGTCGGCGACGATCTCTTCTCTCCGCAGGTGTGCCGCCATCTCTTGGGCGAGGTGGCGGCCGAGGTACTCGAGGCGCTGGAACTTCAAGCCGTGGATCACGGCGTCGAGAGGCGGGCGGAACGCCCAGAGCGCGATCAGCCGGTCGTGGGCGGGAGGCCGGCGGCGGCAGGCACCGCAGCGGTAGCCGTCGGCCAGCCGGAAAGCGAGCAGCGGCCGGCCGCAGCCGCCGCAGCGCTGGCCTCGCAGCGGCGCCAGCCGGCCCCGGCAGCGCAGGCACAGGCCGATGTAGTGTCGACCGCCCCGGATCAGCCGCCCGCAGGCCAGGCACGGCGTCGGCAGGAGCGCCGGCAGGATTCGCTCGGTCAGGAACTCTGTGACGGACATCGCTCGCCGCTCGTAGATAGTGTGAGCGCCCGAGGATGAAGACGGAAGACGGAGCGCTATACTGTCGCGCCATGCCCAGTTCGAAGATCCTTCTCGGTGTGCTCGTCGTCGCCGTCGTCGCCGTCACCGGTTCCGCCGCCGCCCAGTCGACGTCCACGGCCAGCACCACCACGTACACGGCGACCCTCCTGGGTGGTCTCGGCGGCTCGATCGACGAAAACGAGTCCGGGTACGACAACACGGCCGTGCAGCTCGGTTTCTCGGTCGTCACGCGACGCAGCTCCAGATTCAGCTTCCGCGCCGGCAACCTCGGGTCGTTCGATCGCCTCGTCAACCTCGCCGACGCCGATCTCACCTACGTGAGCGTCGCCGGGGAGTACTTGTTCGGCGAGGCGGGCTTCGTCTCGGGCTTCTTCGCCGGCATCGGCGTCTACCGTCTGGAGGGCACTCGCATCATCGGCGGGCCGCCCTCCAACCCGACGCTGGGAGACGGAGTGTCGACGACCACGGTCGGGGTCAACGGCGGCTTCAACGGCGAGTTCGACATCACCCGAAACTTCGTCGTCGTCCTCGAGATCGGCCTGCACGGCATCACCAAGGGCGACGCCCAGTTCTTCGCCAACGGCCTGATCGGCGTGGGCTACAAGTTCTAGCGCGGCCTACTCGGCGCGGTCGGCGCTCGGCT
>JAHEKO010000474.1 GCA_024638355.1 Acidobacteriota bacterium | reverse complement strand
GAGCGACAGCTGATTGGCCAGCACCTTGCTCGGCGGCAACGGATCGCCCGCCAGCTCGGTCATCTCGACGAGCAGCCGACCGGCCTCGAGCAGCGGCTCCGGATCGATGCCGGTCTCGACGTCCATGCCGTGGAGGAGCGATACCAGCTCCTCGGTAGCCACGTTGCCGACCGAGGCCTGGACCGCTTTGCTGCCGCCGACTCCGCCGACCGAGCTGTCGAACGTGCGGATGCCGAGCTGGTACGAAGCAAGCGCGTTGGCCATGCCCTGGCCCCAGCGATCGTGCAGATGAACTCCCATCGCCCCGAGCTCGACGTCCTGGCGCAGCGCCTCCACGGTCCGCTCGATATCGCGGGGAGACGAGCGACCGTCGGTGTCCGAGAGGACGATCGTCGAGCAGCCCATCTCGAGCAGGGCCTCGCTGTCGCGCCGGATGACCTCGGGGTCCATCTCCTGCTCGCCGCCGACGTCGCGAAAGCTGTACGACAGGTAGCCGCGCAACCGGAACCCGTCGTGGCGCGCCGCCTCGGCCACCTGGCGCGCCGAATCGAAGGCGCGCTCCTTCGTCATCTGCGTATTGGACTGCGAGTAGCCCTCCGAGGCCGAGACGAAGAGCGCCACCGTGTCGACCTTCTCGTGCTCGTGCCGCTCGAGCTCCCGGTAGTAGCGGATGTTGGGGACCAGAACGGCGATCTCGGCTTCCATGTGGGGCATGGCCCGCAGGATCTCCGGCGTGTCCTCCATCGCCGGCATGAACCTCGGGCTGACGAAGGAGCCGACCTCGAGGTAGGGCAAGCCCGCGCGCCCGAGAGCCTCCAGCATGCGCAGCCGCAGGTCGAGCGCGATCACCCGATCGCGATTGACGATCTGCATGCCGTCGCGCAGAGTGACGTCGCAGATCTTCACTTCGGGGGTCATGATCGTCTGATCCGAGCCGGCAACCGGCGGCGGGGCTCGTCGGCGGCCGGTCGCTGGAGCACATGGATGCGGCTCGCGCCCGTTGTGGCGACGGTCGGAGCCTGCTGTGCGGGCGTCATCGGCGCTGCGCGATGATCGCATTTCGCGCGCTCCCCGGTCAAGGAGATAGCCACCCCTGCATGCCTCGACCGGACCGACCCGGACCACCCGGGAGCGGCCGGAGGATTCCCGGGCGGAGGCTCCAACTGCCGTGCCTGCAACAGTTGGATAGAAGACTAGGTTTGCAGGACGCCGGTCTTGAAGGGCGGCCGCTCGGGGTTGTGCGCGGCGCAGGCCAGCGATCGCGCGACCACCGACCGGGTCTCGGCCGGGTCGATGATCGCGTCGACCCACAGCCGCGCCGCCGCGTAGCGGGGATCCATCGCCGCTTCGTAGCGGCGGCGGATTCGCTCCAGAAGCTCGTCCTTCTCGGCCTCGCCGACCTCGCGGCTCTTGAGCCGGATCGACAGCAGGGTCTTCGAAGCCTGGTCGGCGCCCATGACCGAGATCGACGCCGACGGCCAGGCGTAGACGAACCTCGGCCCGTAGGCCTTGCCGCACATCGCGTAGTTGCCCGCGCCGTAGGAGTTGCCGACGAAGATGGTGATCTTCGGCACCACCGAGTTGGCCACCGCGTTGACCATCTTGGCGCCGTCCTTGATGATGCCGCCCCGCTCGGCGCGGGTGCCGACCATGAAGCCGGTGACGTCCTGAAGGAAGAGCAGCGGAATGCCCTTCTGGTTGCACAGCTCGACGAAGCGCGCGCCCTTGTCGGCCGAATCCGAATAGACGACGCCGCCGATCTGCAGCTCCCGGTCGCGGTCACCGGTTCCGGTGCGGCGGCTGACGATCGAGCGCTGGTTGGCCACCACGCCGACCGCCCACCCGTCGATCCAGCCGGTCCCGCAGACGATCGACTGGCCGTAGTTCTTCTTGTACTCGTCGAAGTCGCCCTCGTCGAGAAGATGGGCGAGCAGGTCGTGGGTGTCGTAGGGCCGCGAGCGATCGACTGGAATCACGCCCGCGATGCGATCGGCCGGCCGCGCCGGATCGCGCGGCGGCCGGCGCGCGAACGCCGCCTGCTCGGGCGCGGCGATCTGCTCGAGCTGGCTGCGGATCTTGGCCAGACAGGAGCCGTCATCCGGGTGGCGATGGTCGACGACGCCGGAGACGTCGCACTGTACGAAGGCCCCGCCGAGCTCGTCGGCCGGGACCTCCTCGCCGATCGCCGCCTTGACCAGCGCCGGGCCCGCGAGGAAGATCGAGCCGGTCCCCTCGACGATGTGGGCTTCGTCGCTCATGATCGGCAGGTAGGCGCCGCCGGCCACGCACGGCCCCATGATCGCCGCCATCTGGAAAACGCCCTCGGCCGACAGCCGCGCGTTGTTGTAGAAGGCCCGGCCGAAGTGCTCCTTGTCGGGGAAGATCTCGTCCTGAAGCGGCAGGAAGACGCCCGCCGAGTCGACCAGGTAGACGATCGGCAGCCGGTTCTCGAGCGCGATCTCCTGCGCCCGCAGCACCTTCTTGCAGGTGAGCGGGAACCATGCGCCCGCCTTGACCGTCGCGTCGTTGGCTACCACGACGGTCTCGCGGCCGTGAACCCGGGCGATGCCGACGACGACGCCGGCCGCGGGCGCGCCGCCGTACTCTTCGTAGAAGCCGTGGGCGGCCCACAGGCCCAATTCGAGGAACGGCTCGTCGGCATCGCACAGCGCCTCGACCCGCTCCCGCGCGGTCATCTTGCCCCTGGCGCGCTGCTTCTCCCACGCCTCCTCGCCGCCACCGCTCCGCAGGATCGCCTCCTCGGCGCCGAGCGTCTCCAGCACGCCGTTCCAGTGCTCGAGCCGCTGCAGGAAGGTCGGGTCTTCGGTCTTGCGCGATTCGATGACAGCCATGAGGACTCCGCTGGGGCCGCCGTGATTATACGTAGCGGACCTCGCGGCTAGCTGCCGTTCCCACCAGCCTCCTACTGCGCCGCCCGTCTGCGCCTCGATCTGCAGAACTTGGCTCGGTCGGGCGAGGCTGGGGTACGATCCCGCCGATGAAGGTTCGCCTGCTCGCCTTCGCCTCCGCCGCCGAGGCCATCGGCGCGGGCGAACTCTCCCTCGAGCTCGATCCGGGCACCGATGTCGCGGGACTGCGGCGGCGGCTCGAGGCGCTCTACCCGGGGCTCGGCCCGCTCGGCGAGCGGCTGGCGATCGCGGTCGACGGCGAGATCGCCGGCCCCGATCGGGCGCTCGCCGACGGCTGCGAGGTCGCCCTTCTGCCGCCGGTCTCGGGAGGCGCGCCGGCAGCGCGAGCCCGGCTGGTCGAGGGGCGGATCGACCTCGACGAGCTCACCCGCGAGATGACCGA
>JAHEKO010000060.1 GCA_024638355.1 Acidobacteriota bacterium | reverse complement strand
CGCCGCGTCGCCGCCAACGGAGCCGGAGCGTGAGAATCGCGCTCTTCACGCCGCGGCCGCAGCGGCGCGGCGCCGAGCTCTTCTCCCGCGAGCTGGCCGGCGAGTTGCGGCGCCGCGGCCACGAGGCGCTCGAGGTCTACCTCTACCCGCCGCCCGCGCAGGGTGGCCTTCCCGCCACCGGCGGGGAGATTCGCCTGGCCGCGGGTCGGAGCCGGCTCGAGCGATTCTTCGGCTGGGACCCGCGGGTCGCCCGTCGCCTGCGCCGGGTGCTGGTCGAGTTCCGTCCGGAGGTGATTCAGGCGAGCGGCGGCGCCACGGTCAAGTACGCCGCCCTCACCGCCGGGCCGCTGCCCGGCCCCCCGCTTCTGGTCTATCGCAACATCGGCGAGCCCGACCGGTGGATTCGCGGCTGGCGACGGCGATGGCTCTACCACCGGCTCGTCTTCCCGCGCGTCGGCGCCGCGGTGACCGTGACCCGGGGCCACCTGCCCCGCCTCGAGCAGATCTGCGCCAACGCCCGCAGCGTGCGTCACATCCCGCGCAGCATCGACGTGGGCGGACTCGCCCCCGTGCGGCCGCGCGCCGCCGTGCGCGCCACCCTCGACACCCCGGCCGACGCTCCGGTGATCCTGTTCGCCGGCAAGCTGAGCCCGGAAAAGCGGGTCGATCGGCTGCTGCGCGCCTTTGGCGTCGCCGCCGCGCGGGTCCCCGACGCGCATCTCTGGATCGCCGGCGACGGACCGCTGGCCGGCGAGCTGAGCGAGCTCGCGGACGGCCTGGAGGTCGCCGGCCGCGTGCGATTCCTCGGCGCTCGGGACGACGTCGGCGACCTCCTGGCGGCGAGCGACCTGGTCGCGCTGACCAGCGATACCGAGGGCGTGCCGACGATCTTGCGGGAAGCGGCGTGCGCCGGACGCGCGGTGGTGGCGACCCGCGTCGGCGGCGTCGAGGAGGCGGTCGCCGACGGCGAGACCGGGCTCTTGACCGACCGCGACGACGAGACGGCGCTGGCCGATGCGCTGGCCGCCCTGGCGGGCGATGCCGACCGGCGGCGGCGCATGGGCGAGGCGGCCGCCCGCCACTTCCGCGAATCGGGACTCACGATCGAGGCCGTCGTCGAGGCCTATCTCGAGCTCTACCGGCAGGGCCTGACACGACCCGAAACGGAGGCTGCGGGTTGAGCGCGGCCGGTCCGATCCACGTGCTGCACGTGATCAAGGGGCTCGGCCGCGGCGGTGCCGAGACGTTGCTGGCACACGCCCAGCGCTATGCCGACCGTGATCGAGTGCGCCTCAGCTACGCCTACTACCTGGCACACAAGAACGCCCTGGTCGCGCCGCTCGAGGAGCTGGGCGCGCGGGTCACTCGCATCGAGGCGCGCGGCACGCTCGGGATCGCCCTCTCCGGCCGCAGACTCGCCCGACTCCTCCGCGACCAGGCCGTCGACCTGGTGCACGCTCACCTGCCGGTCACCGCGGTCGCGGCGCGACTGGCGGGACGGCGGGCGCGGGTACCGGTCGTCTACACCGAGCACAACCTGCATCAGCGGCATCACCCGCTGAGCCGCTGGGCGAATCGGGCGACGTGGACCCTCCAGCGTCACGTGGTCGCCGTGTCGCGGGCGGTGGCCGACTCGACCCCGAGCGGCGGCCGCGGCGCCGTGCCGGTGACCGTGGTCCCCAACGGAGTCCCGGTCGAAGAGCTCGGGCGCGATCCGCAAGCCGGCCGGCGCTTTCGCGACCGGCTCGGCATTTCGCCCGAGGCCCCGCTGGTGGGCCAGATCGCCGTCTTCCGGCCCGAGAAGCGGCTCGACCTGTGGCTCGATGCCGCGGCCGAGCTTGCCCGGCGGGTGCCCGGATGCCGTTTCGTTCTCGCCGGCGACGGGCCCGAGCGGCGAGCCCTCGAAGCCCGCGCCGGCGAGCTCGAGCTCGCCGTTCACTTTCCGGGCCTCATCGGGGACGTGCGGGGCGCGCTGTCGGCCTTCGACCTGATGATGATCTCTTCGCGATTCGAGGGGCTGCCGCTGGTCCTGCTGGAGGCGATGGCGAGCTCGACCCCGGTCGTGGCTACCGCCGTGGGCGGCATTCCCGAGGCGATCGAGCACGAGCGGAGCGGGATTCTGGTCGAGGCGCGTGCCGACCGGCTGGCCGAGGCCGCCGCCGGGCTGCTCGGCTCGCCCTCCCGGCGCCGCGAGCTGGCCCGGGCGGCGCACGAGGTCGTGGTCGAGCGCTTCTCGGCGGAGTCGATGCAGCGCCGGCTCGAGCGGCTCTACCTGGAGATTCTGGAGCGATGACCGGCGCTGCGGAGATCGAGGTTCGAGAGGCGCGCAAGGGCGACCTCGACGCCGTGCTCGAGCTGCTCGGCGCGGCGCTCGGTCCCGGCAGCGTACCGCGCACCGAGCGGTTCTGGCAGTGGAAGCACCGCGCCAACCCGTTCGGCGCGTCCCCCGCCTGGGTCGCCGTCGCCCGCGGCCGGATCGTCGGGCTGCGTACGTTCCTGCGCTGGCGTTGGGCGCTCGAAGGGCGGCGCGTCGACGCGGTGCGCGCGGTGGATACCGCGACCCACCCCGACTGGCAGCGGCAGGGGATCTTCTGGAGGCTGACCCGCGAGGCGCTCGAGCGGCTGGCCGAGGGGGGTGCCGAGTTCGTCTTCAACACGCCCAACCGGCGCAGCGGCGCCGGCTACCGCAAGCTCGGCTGGCGGCCGGCGCTCAGGCCGCCGATGTTCGTGCGAGCGGTGAAACCGCTGCGGATGGCGGGCGCGGTCTTGCGCGGCAAGCGTGCGCCGGCCGACCTCGGAGCGCTGCCGGGGGTCGAGGAGCTGCTCGGCTGGCCGGACTTCGACGATCTCGTGGCCGACTGCGGCCGGGCCTGGCGGAGTCGGCTCCACACGCCGCGCGACCGGCGCTATCTGCAATGGCGCTACGCGGAGATTCCCGGCGTCGACTACCGCAGCCTGTGGGCGACCGACGGCGACAGCGCGCTGGCGATGATCTTCCGCACCCGCCTGCGCCGCTCGATGCGCGAGCTCTTGATCAGCGAGCTTCTCGGCCGCGGCACCTTGAAGGCGCGGCGACGGCTGTTCGCCGGGCTGCTGGCGCGGCTGCGGGAGGAGAGCGACGTCGACTATCTGGTCGCGACCGCGCCGGCGCGATCGCCGGAAGCCAGCCTGCTCGAGGCCGCCAAGTTCCTGCGCGCGCCCGCCGGGCCGTCCCTCATGGTTCGCTCGCTCACCCCCAGCCGGCAGGGCGACGCGCGGCTCGCGAGCGACTGCTGGCAGCTGGCGATCGGCGATCTGGAGATCTTTTGAGGCGATGAGCTACAACCTCCTCGGCTTCGTCCTCATCGGCGCGATCGCCACGGTCGCCGCCGCCTTCGTCAGCTCGCGCGCCGGCTTCCCCTTTCCGCAGCGACTCTTCATGGGCGCGGTGGCCATGCGGTTGATCGGCAGCACGGCTCGCTACGAGGTGTTGCAGCGACTGTACGACGGCATCGGCGACGCCAGCGGCTATTACGCCTACGGGCTGGAGCTGGCCGAGGCCGTCTGGCAACTCGATTTCGCCGTGCTGTCGGCCGAGCAATGGTTCGAGGGCCCCAGGCTCTGGTGGGGCACCTCGGCGCTGCGCAACCTCTCGGGCATCGTTCTGTCGGTCATCGGACCGACGATGCGCGGCGAGTTTCTCTTCTTCTCGCTCCTGTCGTTCGCCGGGCTGACGTTGATGGCCCTGGCGGTCCACCGCCTCGCCGGCGCGCGGGCGGGTGCGACCTTCGCGGCATTCGTCTGGTACTGGCCGTCGCTCTGGTTCTGGCCGTCGAGCATCGGCAAGGAGTCGGTGATCTTCCTGGCCATCGGACTCGTGGTGTTCGGCTTCGCCGGCAACGGCGATCGTATCCGCTGGCTCCCCTATCTCGCGGGACTCGTCGTCGCTTTCTCGATTCGCCCACACGTGGCGGTCGCGCTCGCCGCGACCACCGGCATCGGCCTCTGGCTCGGCTCGTGGCGCCGGCTGACCCCGGCGCGGCTGATCCAGACGCTGGCGCTCGCCGTCGTGCTGCTCGTCACCTTCCGGGGCTTGAGCTCGGAGTTCGGCCTGGCCGACGCCGACCTCGAGGGGGTGCAGGAGTTCGTCTCCTACCGCGCGCAGCAGACCCTCTTCGGCGGCAGTAGCCTGGGAGCGGTGCCGACCGGCATCCTCGCCGTGCCGCGAGCGTTCATCAACATCTGGCTCCGTCCCCTGCCCTGGGACGTGCACAACTCGATGGCGCTGCTCTCGGCGCTCGAGACCGGAGCCCTCTGGTTCGTGATCTTCCGGCGGCGGCGCGACCTCCGCCTCGGCCTGGCGCGCTGGCGCAAGCAGCGGCTCCTGCAGCTGGCGGTTCCGCTGCTCGTCCTCTACACCGCGATGATCGGTCTCACCTTCGGCAACCTGGGCATCATCGTCCGCCAGCGCAGCCCGCTCCTGCCGTTCGTCTTTCTTCTCTTGACGTCGTCGCTCCTCTTCGCGCGGGCCCGACAGGCCGGTGCCGGGCGCCAGGCGCGGCCCGTCGCCGTGCCCGGCGGAGCGCGCCGCCCGAGCGAGCCCCTTTCTCACCCGCGGGCCAGGAGTCGCCAGTGGGCTCGGCGGTAGAGCGCTTCGGCCGCGGGCTCCTGCGCGGGCTCCATCGCGCGCTTCCCCGCGCCTCCGGCGGGGTGACTGTGCTCGCCTACCATCTGGCCGGCGCCGGAACCGGGTCGGTCGTCGACCTGCCCGCGGAGCTCTTCGCCCGCCAGCTCGACGAGCTCGCCGAGAGCGGTCGCGTGGTGCCGCTGGCGCACGCCCTCGAGCGCTTGGCGGGAAACGGAGGCGAGGAGCGGCACCGCATCGTTCTCACCTTCGACGACGCCTTCGGCAACTTCTTCGAGTCCGTCTGGCCGCTTCTGATCGAGCGACGGCTGCCGGCCGTCCTCTACGTGCCCGTCGCCTTCGTCGACGGCGGCTCGCCCTCTCCCCTCGCCGGCGCCGAGCGGCTGAAGCCGATGACCTGGGACCAGATTCGCGAGGTGGCGGCCTCCGGCTCGATCGCGATCGGCTCGCACAGCCTGAGTCACCCCGACCTGCGCAGGCTCCCGGAGGCGGAGTGCCGGCGAGAGCTGGAGCTCTCGCGCCGGCGCCTGGAAGAAGAGACCGGCGCCGAGGTGGCCTCGTTCTGCTACCCGCGCGCGCTCTGGTCGCCGACCGCCCACCGGCTGGCGGCCGAGCTCTACGACAGCGCGGTCGCCGCCGGGGGACGCCGCAATCGCCCCGGCCGCTTCGATCGCCACCGGATCTCTCGCCTACCCCTGCGACGCGACATGCCGCCGTCGCTCGAGCGAGTGCTCGCCAAGAGCGTCTGGCTCGAGGAGTGGGCCGCCTCGGGCCTGCGGAGGCTACGCCCCTGACCGCCGCCAGAGTCGCCTATCTGGTCACCCACCCGATGACCGCCCGCCTGCTCCTGCGCGGCCAGCTCGAGTGGATGCAGGAGCGTGGCTTCGACGTCACGCTGATCACGTCGACCGTCGACGAGCCGGTGAGCGAAGTCGACGACCCGCCCTTCGAGGTCCGCCGCGTCCCGATGTCGCGCGAGATCTCGCCCGCCGCCGATGGGGTCTCTCTCGCTCGCCTCACCCGCGAGCTGCGACGACTGAGACCCGACATCGTCAACGCCGGTACGCCCAAGGCCGGAGTCCTGGGCATGGCGGCCGCCCGGCTGGCGCGGGCGCCGCGGCGGGTCTATACCCTGCGCGGTCTCCGGCTGGAAACCACCGGCGGACTGCGGCGCCGGGTCCTGACCGCCGCCGAGCGCTTCGCCTGCTCGAGCGCGCACCGTATCGTCTGCGTCAGCGACAGCCTGCGGAGGAGATGTGAAGAGCTGGGAGTGTGCGCGCCGGGCCGAGCCCGGGTGCTCGCCGACGGCTCATCGAACGGAGTGGACTTCGAGCGCTTCGCCCGGGTGCCCGACGCGGCCACCGAGCGGCTCGGCGCCGAGCTCGGCCTCGGCCGCGCGCCGGTGGTCGGATTCGTCGGGCGCCTGACCCGGGACAAGGGGATCGAGGAGCTGGCCCGGGCGTTCGAGGCGATACGGCGCGAGGCGCCCGCGGCGCGGCTTCTGCTCATCGGCGGTGACGAGCCGGGCGATCCGGTCGACCCGGAGTGCCGCCGCCGGCTGGCCGAAGACCCCGCCGTGATCGACGTCGGCAGAGTGGACGACACCGCCCCCTACTATCCGCTGATGGACGTGCTCGCCTTTCCGTCGTATCGCGAGGGCATGCCCAACGCACCGCTCGAGGCCGCCGCGGCCGGCGTGCCGACGGTCGGATGCCGGGTCACCGGCTCGGTCGACGCGATCCGCGACGGCGTCACCGGGACGCTGGTGGCCGCCGGCAACTCCACGGCGCTGGCGAGCGCTCTGCTGGGTTATCTTAGAGACGGCGAGCTGGCGCGGCGTCACGGCGACGCCGCCCGCGAGCGAGTCGCCCGCCGCTTCCGACCCGAGCGGGTCTGGCAGGCGCTCGAAAACCTGTACCGCGAACTTCTATCCGCCTGAACATGTCGACCCTCTACCGCACGTTCGGAAAGCGAGCGGTGGATCTCGTGCTGTCGCTGGCGGGTCTCGTCGCCGCTCTGCCGCTCCTCCTGCTGGGCGCGGCGCTCGTGCGCGCCCGTCTCGGCGCCCCGGTGCTGTTCCGGCAGCGGCGGCCGGGCCGCGGCGGCGAGCTCTTCACGCTGCTCAAGTTCCGCACCATGACCGACGCGCGCGACGAGCGCGGCGAGCTGCTGCCCGATGAGCGCCGTCTGACGCCGGCCGGCGCCTTCCTACGCCGCTGGTCGCTCGACGAACTGCCCGAGCTACTGAATGTCGTGCGCGGTGACATGAGCCTGGTCGGTCCGCGGCCGCTGCTCGAGGAGTACCTCGAGCGGTACAGCCCGGAGCAGGCGCGGCGGCACGAGGTCCGGCCGGGGATCACCGGCTGGGCCCAGATCCACGGCCGCAACGAGCTCTCCTGGCCGCGGCGTCTGGAGATGGACGTCTGGTACGTCGATCGCATCAGCCTCGGCCTCGATCTCCGCATCCTCGTCACCACCGCCTGGAAGATCGTCACCGGCGAGGGCATCAGCGCCGCCGGCCACGCCACCAGCCCCCGGTTTCGGGGCGCCTCGGGGGATGGCGCTTGAGCGCGGCGGCGAGCGTCGGCGTGATCGGCGCCGGGGGGCACGCCAAGGTGGTGGTGGCCACCCTCCTCGCCGCGGGCTTCGAGGTGGCCGGGCTGTTCGACAGCAACGCCGAGCTCTGGGGTCGGAGCGTCCTCGGCGTCGAGGTTGTCGGCGGCACCGAGACGCTCTTCGAGCGCGGCATCTCGAGCGCGGTGCTCGCCGTGGGCGACAACCGCCGCCGCTCCGAGCTGGCCGGCGAGCTGGCGGCGCGAGGACTCGACTGGCCGGCGGTGGTCCACCCCTCGGCGGTGGTGCACGAGAGCGCCGAGGTCGGAGCGGGCAGCGTGGTCTTCGCCGGCGCGCTGATCCAGCCCGATAGCCGGGTCGGCAGCCACTCGATCGTCAACACCGGCGCTTCGCTCGATCACGACTGCGCGCTCGGCGACTTCGTGCATCTCGCGCCCGGCACGCGGCTCGCCGGTGGCGTGACCGTCGGCGCCGGCGCCTTTCTCGGCGTCGGCTGCTCGGTCCTACCCGGCGTGAAGATCGGCGAGTGGGCGGTCGTCGGCGCCGGCGCGGCGGTGATTCGCGACGTCGAGGCCGGCCGCATCGTCAAGGGAGTGCCGGCCCGCTGAGCGGCTCGCCGTCCCGCCGCATCTACCTTTCACCGCCCCACCTGAGCGGTGACGAGCTCGAGCTGTTGCGTGACGCCGTCGCCTCGAACTGGATCGCGCCGGTCGGGCCCCACCTCGACGCTTTCGAGCGCGAGCTGGCCACCGCCGTCGAAGCGCCTCACGCCCTGGCCGTCGCGTCGGGAACGGCGGCCCTCCACCTGGCCTTGCGGCTGCTCGGGGTCGGTCCCGACGACGAGGTGCTGTGCGCCGATCTGACCTTCGTCGCCTGCGCCAACGCCGTCGCCTACCAGGGTGCCCGCCCGGTGTTCGTGGACGTCGATCCGGCGACCTGGACTCTCGAGCCGAACCTCCTGCGGCAGGAGCTGGCGGCTTCGGCCGCGGCCGGCCGGCCGCCCGCGGCGGTGATCGCCGTCGACCTCTACGGTCAGAGCGCCGACTACGACGCGATCGGGTCGATCTGCGAGGAGTTCGACGTGCCGCTGATCGAGGACGCGGCCGAGGCCCTGGGCTCCACCTACCGTGGCCGGCCGGCGGGCGGCTTCGGCCGCTTCGGAGTGGTCTCGTTCAACGGCAACAAGATCATCACCACCTCGGGGGGCGGCGCCCTGATCTCGAGCGACGGCGAGGCGATCGAGCGCGGCCGCTTCCTGGCCACCCAGGCTCGCGACCCGGCACCCCACTACCAGCACTCGAGCCTCGGCTACAACTACCGCATGTCGAACCTCCTGGCCGCCGTCGGGCGCGGCCAGCTGCGAGCGCTGCCGGAGCGGGTCGAGGCCCGCCGCGCCAACGCCCGCCGCTACGGCGAGCTGCTGAGCGACCTGCCCGGTCTCGAGCTCATGCCGGAGGCGGCGTACGGCCGCTCCAACCGCTGGCTCACCTGCGTGACGATCGACCCCGAGCGCTTCGGCGCCGACCGCGACGCCATTCGCCTGGCGCTCGAAGCCGAGAATATCGAGGCGAGGCCGCTGTGGAAGCCGATGCATCTGCAGCCGCTCTACTCACGCCACCGGGCGGTGGGCGGTGAGGTTTCCGAGCTGCTCTTCGAGCGCGGCCTCTGCCTGCCGAGCGGCTCCGCCCTCGAAGGGCGAGACCTCGAGCGCATCGCAGCCATCGTGCGCCGGCTCTGCCGCGCCGGCCGCTGAACCGAGCCACCATGCGTTGTGACGACACTCGCCCGGCACCCGACGCCCGAGGCGGCGGTCGCTTCGATCGAGCGAGCTGAGCCGGCCATGCGCCCGCAGAGCTTTCGTTTCCACCCGCCCCTCGGCGACCTCGAGGGCGAGCTCCTCTGGACTCTGAGGCGCGCCTTCGGCCCGCCTCGAGGGCGGCCACCCGCCAGCGCGCGGCCGGAGCGGGTGCGCTTCTGGGCGAGCGCCCTGGCGCTGCGGGAGCGGATCGCCGGGCGCAACCCGCGCGCCGAGATCGAGAGCGAGATCGGGTCCGCGGCGGCCGGCGAGCTGTGGCGCGCGCGCGAGGGGCTGGCCGGGCGCACGCTCCTCCTGCGCGAGCTTCTCGGACGGGTGACCGCGCGGGCGAGCGAGATCGGGATCCGGCCGCTCGCCCTCAAGGGGATCGCGCTGCTCGAGTCGGGGGCCTCGGAGGCCGGCAGCCGGCCGCTTCTCGACCTCGATCTCCTGGTCGCCGGAGACGAGGCGCCCGCGCTCGCCGGGGCGCTGGAGGGCGCGGGCATGGTGCGCTCGGGAGCGCCGGAGCGGCACCACCTGGCGCCGCTCGCCGATCCGCGGCTGGGCGAGGTCGAGCTTCACCTGAGGATTCCCGGGCTGACTCTCGACGGGGCGGCCCCGGCGACGGCGGAGGGCCTCGCCCGGCTCGGTCTCACCCGGCCGTCGGAGGATCTCGACGGACTCGACCTGCCGGCACGGGCGCTGATGGCCGCGCACGCCCTCGCCCACTCTCTGGATCAGCACGGCCTGAGCCCGGCCGCCTATCCGGTCACCCGGCTCGTCGCCGACCTGCTCGACCTCGGCGTCGAGGAGCCCGACCCACGGCTGCGGCTCCCCGTGTCGCAACGCGAGTGCCGCGCGGCGGCGGCGCTCTGCCGCGCCCTGGCGGCCGGAGAGCCTCGGCAGGCCGGCGCCGACGGGCTGGCGCTGCTCGGCCACACGGTGGCGGCGGCCACCTCGCCGGCCTACCGCGCCCGGCTGAGGCGCCGCGCCGCCCTGCGCGCCCTGCGCCGCGGCCAATGGTCGAAGTTTCGCGCCGAGATTCTCCGCCGGTCAGGCCGGAGCGCCAAGCTACAATAGGCCAACCGAAAGAACACAGTGAGCGATCTCGAACAGACCACCACCAGCTCGGCGTCTCCGTGGTGGACTCGGCACTTCCGCCGCGAGATTCAGCAGGCCCTCGATCTGGCCGTCCTGGCCCTGGCGTTCGGCCTGGCCTACCTTCTCCGCTTCGACTTCGAGGTGCCGGACGTCTACCGGCTTCGCATGCTGGCTCAGCTCCCCGGCGTCGTGCTCCTGCAGTTTCTGATGCTGGTCTTTACCGGCGTCTATCAGTTCGTCTGGCGCTACGTCGGAATGGCCGAGGTGCGCACCTTCCTGCGCACGGCCGCCTACTCGACGACTCCCCTGCTCCTGCTGCGTCTCGGCCTGCCCGAGCAGTACGCCGTCTGGCGCATTCCACTGTCGGTCATCCTGATGGATACCGCGCTCGCGTTCGGGGGACTCCTGGCGCTGCGCGTCCTCCGGCGCGCGCTCTACGAGCGGTTCGAGCGCCAGCACCGCGCCGACCGGCAGGGGGCGCGGCGCACCGTCCGCACCCCGGTGCTCTTGGCGGGCGCCGGCCGCGCCGGCGTTCTGGCCGCCAAGGAGCTCACCCAGGGGGGAGCCGGCGACGTCGATCCGATCGGTTTCGTCGACGACGACCCGCAGAAGCAGGGAACCGTGATCCAGGGCGTCAAGGTGCTGGGCACGACCGACGAGATCCCGCGGCTCGCCGCCGAGCTCGGCGTTCACCACGTCATCATCACGATCGCCGCCACCGGCGCCGCCTCGATCCGCCGCATCGTCGACACCTGCGAGCGGGCGGGAATCCACGTCCGCATTATTCCGGGCCTCTACGAGATTCTCTCCGGCAACGTCTCGATCAGCCGAATCCGCGACATCCAGATCGAGGATCTGCTCGGCCGCGAGCCGGTGCGCCTCGACCAGGAGGACCTGGAGCGGTTCCTGACCGGCAAGGCGGTGCTGGTGACCGGTGCCGGCGGCTCGATCGGCTCGGAGCTCTGCCTCCAGGTCGCCCGCTTCAGCCCGCGCAAGCTGGTTCTCGTGGAGCGCTCCGAGGCGGCGCTCTTCGACAGCGACCGGCGGCTGCGCGACCTCTGGCCCCACCTGCGGATCGAGCCGCTGGTGGCCGACGTCGGCGACCTGCCGCGCATGCGACGGATCCTGGCCACGCACGAGCCCGAGGTCCTGATCCACGCCGCCGCCCACAAGCACGTGCCGCTGATGGAGAGCCACCCGGACGAGGCGGTCAAGAACAACGTGCTGGCCGTCGACGGCCTCGGGCGGCTGGCGGCCGAGGCCGGCGTCGAGGTCTTCCTGCTGATCTCCACCGACAAGGCCGTGCGCCCGACCTCGGTCATGGGCGCGAGCAAGCGGCTGGCCGAGCTCGTCTGCCAGTCGCTCGACGGCCACTACCCCGATACGCGGTTCCTCGCCGTTCGCTTCGGCAACGTCATGGGCTCGGCCGGCTCGGTCATTCCGATCTTCCGCGAGCAGATCGAGCGCGGCGGGCCGCTGACCGTCACCCATCCCGAAGTCAAGCGCTACTTCATGACCATTCCCGAGGCCGCGCAGCTCGTGCTGCAGGCCGGGGCCATCGGCAAGGGCGGCGAGATCTTGATCCTCGACATGGGCGAGCCGGTCAAGATCGTCGATCTGGCCCGCGACATGATCGCCCTGTCGGGCGACGACGACCTGCAGATCGTCTTCACCGGACTTCGGCCCGGCGAGAAGCTCTTCGAAGAGCTCGAGCTCCAGGGCGAGCAGTGCGATCGCACCCGGCACGAGAAGATCTTCGTCGGCCGGCTCCAGCCATCGACCGGCAGCGAGCTCGAAGCGGCGCTGGCGCGGCTCGAGGCTCTGGCCGAAGATGGGGCCAACGGCCAGATCCGGGTGGTGCTGAACGAGCTCCTACCGGAAGCGAGCCTGGATCGCAGGGCGATGGCGCGCCCGCAACGCGAAGAGACGCTGTCGGGCACCACCGGCTAGCGCTCCGCGCACCGACGGCTAGCCGGTGCTCGGCGGGGTATGCCCGGCGCGGCGCCCGAGCCGATAGCCTATCGCCATGGAGTTCATCCTCGTCACCGGCACGACCTTCTCCGCGGCGCTGAAGCGTTACCGGCCGGCGCGGCGGGCAGCGGACATGGTGGGCCGGGCTCTCGCGCGGGCGGGCTTCGGCCTCGTCACCGGCAGCCCGCCGGGCGTCGACAGCGTCGCGGCGGCCAGCTTCTTCAGCGAATGCCGCCGGCTCGGCCGCTCGCCCGAGGAGGGCTATCGCCAGCTCTGGCTGCCGCATCTGAAGCGCGGATACTGGCTGCCGGGGAAGGGCTACCCCGCGCCGCGGGAGTGCCTGGTGCGACTGCGCACTTCCGCGGAATGGACGAGCGAGGCCATTTCGGCGGCCGGTGCCGCCGTGATGATCGGCGGCCGCGGGGGGGCGCTCTCGGTCGCCCGGCGGTTCATCGACGCCGGCAAGCCGGTCTTTCCGATCCCCTTCAGCGGCGGCGAATCCCGCGGCGTGTTCCACGAGATCCTCAAGACCTGGGAGGAGGCGCCGGTACCCGGCCTCAGCAGGAGCCAGTTCCTGAGGCTGGACATCCCCTGGATCGCCGACACCGGCGCGCTCGAGGAGCTGCTTCTCGGAACCCTGGCTCGAGTGCCCGACGTCTTCATCTGCTACCGGCGCGACGACGTGGCGGTCGCCGCGGGGAGGCTGCACGCCGACCTCGCCGAGCACTTCGGCCACAAGCGGGTCTTCATGGACCTCCACGACATCGCACCGAGCGCGACATGGCGCGCCACCATCGCCTCGGCACTCGAAGGGAGCCGCATCGGCATCGTGGTCATCGGCTCGCGGTGGCTGGCGGAAGACGCCGGTGGAGACTCCCGCCTGCTGCGAGACGACGACGTGGTGCGCCAGGAAGTGGGGGACCTCCTGCGGCTGGGCAAGCACGTGATGCCGGTCCTGGTCGCGGGGGCCCGGCTTCCGAGCCTCGAGGAGCTGCCCGAGGAGCTCCGCGTGCTGACCGCGCACCAGGCGATCTCCATCGACAACGCCAATTGGGAGACCGCCGCCAAGGCAGTGATCCGCTCGATCGAGTCGGCTCTCGAGAGCGACGCGGCCCCCGCGGAAGCTCCGTAGCGGCCCGTGAAGGCGCGGTCGTTTGCCGTGCTAGGCCGCTTCGCCTACCGGCTTCTTCGGCGCCTTCTCTCCGCCTCGCCCCAGGACCTTGCGCAGGCTCGACCCCACGAGTCGTCGCGCGTCGTCGAAGAAGGTGTAGAAGACCGGCACCACGAGCAGCGTCAGGAGCGTCGAGGTCGTCAGCCCGCCGATCAGGGTGAGGCCGAAGCTCTTGT
>JAHEKO010000473.1 GCA_024638355.1 Acidobacteriota bacterium | reverse complement strand
TCGACCCTCCGGCGGCTGCGCCGGGTCGCGGCGGCGGCGGTGGAGCAGTGCGAGCGGAGCCGCTTGCCCGCGATCGAGCCGTGCTCGTGGGACGCCGGCGTGGAGCTGGCGCGGCGCGCCCGCCGCCGGTGGCTCTTGGTGCCCGGAGCGCGGGCCGCGCCGCCGCCGCCCGACGACTCGCCGCTGGCGCTGCTGGTGGGTCCGGAGGGCGGCTGGACCGGCGCCGAGCTGAACCTCCTCGAGGGGCTGCCGTCGACTGCCGTGGGGCTCGGGCCGACGGTGCTGCGGGTCGAAACCGCCGCCGTGGCCGGTGCGGCGCTGGCGCTCCGCGCCGAGTGACGCATTCCATTGGCCACCGCTCGCCCGCTCGCTAGCCTGCTGGAGGTGCTGTTTCTCACGAGCGCGGAGGAGCCGAAGTGAACATCAACGATCTGCTCAAGATAGCCGTCGGACGGGGTGCTTCCGATCTTCACCTCAAGGTCGGCGGGCACCCGGTCATCCGCGTCGACGGTGGGCTCACGCCCCTGGTCGACGTCAAGCGGCTGATGCAGGAAGACACCGTCGCCATGGCCTACTCGATCATGAACGCGCGCCAGAAGCAGCGCTTCAAGGAAGATCTGGAGATCGACATCGCCTACTCGGTGCCGGGTCTCGGCCGCTTCCGCTGCAACGTCTTCCAGCAGCGGGGCTCGGCTGGAATGGTGCTGCGCGTGATCCCGGCCCATATTCTCGGCTTCAAGGAGCTCACCCTGCCGACCGTCATGGAGACGATCTGCTGCGAGCGCCGCGGCCTGGTCCTGTGCACCGGAACGACCGGCTCGGGTAAGTCGACCACGCTGGCGTCGATGATCGATCACATCAACGCCACGCGGACCGAGCACATCATCACCATCGAAGACCCGATCGAGTTCCTTCATCGCGACAAGAAATCGCTGGTGAACCAACGCGAGGTCGACGTCGACACGCGCGGCTTTCCGAACGCGCTGCGCTCGGCGATGCGCCAGGATCCCGACGTCGTGCTGGTCGGTGAGATGCGCGACTTCGAGACCATCGAGACCGCCCTGCTGGCCGCCGAGACCGGCCATCTGGTCTTTTCGACTCTGCACACCGTGGACGCGACCGAGACGGTCAACCGCATCATCTCGGTCTTTCCGCCCCACCAGCAGAAGCAGATCCGCATTCAGCTTGCCCAGGTTCTGCGCGCCGTCATCTCGCTGCGGCTCATCTCGCGCTCCGACGGCGAGGGCCGGGTCCCCGCGGTGGAGGTCATGCGGGTCACGCCCTACATCCGCGAGTGCATTGAGAACAAGGAAAAAACCAAGTACATTCGGGAGCAGATCGCTCTCGGAACCAGCCAATACGGAATGCAGACCTTCGATCAGTCGCTCTACTCGCTGTACCAGGCCGATCTGATCACCCTGGAAGAGGCTCTGCGCCGGGCCAGCAACCCCGATGAGCTACGACTCAAGATGGAAGGCGTCCAGTTCACCGCCGACGCCGCGCGCGAGGAGATGGAATCCTCGCTGCACGCGGACCCGGCGGACGACTCGGCGCTCGAAATGACCGGTCGGTGAGCTCGGACGACTGCTACGATAAAGCCGTAGACCTGCTCGCCCGGCGACCTCATTTCACGAGGGAGCTGGAACGCAAGCTCTCTGCGCGCGGTTTCGGCTCCCCGGAGATCGAGGCGGCGTTGGGGCGGCTGGCGGAGCGCGGTCTGCTCGACGACCTCGAGTGTTCGAAAGGGATGGTCGAGGGCGTCTGGCGGCGGCGAGGCTACGGTCCGCTCCGGATGCGGGCCGAGCTGGAGCGGCGCGGCGTCGAGAGTCGAATCATCGAGAGGGTCCTGCGAGACAGCGCGGAAAATGAGCTCGATCTGGCCGAAGAGACGGCCCGCCGCCGGCTCCGCGGCTCAGCTCCGAGCCGCGCCGCCCTCGCGCGGCACCTCGGCCGGAAGGGCTTTTCGGGGGAGATCATCTACGAGGTGTTGAACCGCCTCGACGGAGAGCTCGGCGACCGCTGAGCGCTGGAATCGAAATGCAGAGCAGTGAGATCCGACAGAGCTTCATGGACTTCTTCGTCGCCGAGGGGCACCTTGCGCACGCCAGCTCGCCGCTGGTGCCGCACGGCGACCCGACGCTCCTGTTCACCAACGCGGGGATGGTGCAGTTCAAGGACGCCTTTCTCGGCGCCGGCGCGCCGCCCGCCGACCGCGTGGTCACCGTTCAGAAGTGCATGCGGGTGTCGGGCAAGCACAACGATCTCGAGAACGTCGGGCCGAGCGCCCGCCACCACACCTTCTTCGAGATGCTGGGCAACTTCTCCTTCGGCGACTACTTCAAGGACGAAGCGATCCGCTTCGCCTGGAACCTGGTCACCGGGGTGTGGGGGCTCGATCCCGCGCACCTGTTCGCCACGGTCTACGAGCAGGACGACCAGGCGGCCGAGCTGTGGGCGCGGCTTTCCGCCCTGCCGCCGGAGCGCATCTTGCGTTGCGGCAAGGCGGACAACTTCTGGGCCATGGGCGACACCGGGCCGTGCGGACCGTGCAGCGAGATCTTCGTCGATCTGCATCCCGACCGCCCGCCGGTCGACTGGGACGAGGGCACCGAGAGCGGCCGCTATCTCGAGATCTGGAATCTGGTCTTCATGCAGTTCGACCGCCGTGCGGACGGTGAGATGGTCGAGCTGCCGAATCCGTCGATCGATACCGGCGCCGGACTCGAACGGGTGACCTCGGCCCTTCAGGGGCTCGACTCGAACTACGACACCGACCTCTTCCAGCCGATCCTGGCGGGCACGGCGGCGCTCGCCGGCGTCGAGTACGGGGCCAATCCGCGCTCCGACATCGAGATGCGCGTGATCGCCGACCACCTGCGGGCGGTCGGCTTCCTGCTCGCCGACGGCGTGATCCCGCAGAACGAGGGCCGGGGCTACGTGCTGCGCCGCATTCTGCGGCGCGCGGTGCGTCACGGCATCCGACTCGGCTTCGAAGAGCCCTTCCTCTATCGACTGCTGCCGATCGTGCGCGAGGTGATGGGGGAGCACTATGGCGAGCTGGCCGAGGTCGAGGCCGCGTCGCTGGTCACCCTCGAGGCCGAGGAGGAGAAGTTCCTCGCCACGGTTGCGACCGGCTCGGCCCAGGTGCAGGCGGAGATCGACAAGCTCGACGCGGACGCCGACCGCCGGCTGCCCGGCGCGACCGTCTTCCGGCTCTACGACACGTACGGCCTACCGCTCGAGCTGATCGCCGAGATCGCCGAGGAGGAGCGCGTCGAGGTGGACGTCGAGGGCTTCGAGGGCGCTCTCGAGGAACAGCGATCGCG
>JAHEKO010000472.1 GCA_024638355.1 Acidobacteriota bacterium | reverse complement strand
CTTTCACCATGGAGCGGCGCGGAGAGGAGGAGTGGGTTCTCGCCTTCGACGCCGCGACCGGCGACGATCTGTGGAGAGCGAGTGCCGGGCCCAGCAAGGTCTCGGAGCTCGGCGACACGGGACCGCGCACCACCCCGACCGTGGACGGCGACGTGGTCTACGCGGCCTCGTCGGCGGGCCGCCTCGTGGCGCTCGAGGTCGGAGACGGCGGTCTGCTCTGGAGCCGCGAGCTCGAAGGCGAAGCGCCTCGCTTCGGCTACTCGGTCTCACCGCTGATCGACGGCAACCGGCTGGTCTTCGAGACCGGCGGCAGCGACCAGACCGCCGGCATCATGGCGCTCGACAAGAAGAGCGGTGAGGTGCTGTGGACGGCGCTCTCCGGGCCGGCCGGCTACTCGTCGCCGATCGTCGTCGAGATCGGCGGCGTCCGGCAGTACGTCTTCTTCCGGCGCGTCGGTAACGCGGTCGTCTCGCTCTCGACCGAGGGAGCGCCGCTCTGGGAGCACTCGACCGCCGCGCTGGCGGTCATCACGACACCGATCTTCTTTCCACCCGACCGCATCTTCGTCGCCAGCGCCGACGATGCCTTCGGCGGCTCGATGCTGCGCGTCCACAAGCGCGAGAACGGATTCGAGGTCGACGAGTTGTGGAACGACCGGCTGATGCGCAACCACTTCAACACCTCGGTGCTGGTCGACGATCACCTCTACGGCTTCGACAACGGGACATTCCGCTGCCTCGACGCGTCGACCGGCGAGCGCCGCTGGGCGCGGCGGGGCTTCGGCAAGGGCTCGCTGGTGGCCGCCGGCGATCTTCTGTTCGTGCTGAGCGACGGCGGTACGCTCGCCCTGGTGCGGGCGACGCCGGCGGCGTATACCGAGCTCGGCCGGACGCCGGTCATGCGCGGACGGGCGTGGACCGCGCCCAGCCTCGCCGGGGGACGGATCTTTCTGCGCGATTTCGACGAGATCGTGAGCCTGGATGTCTCCGCTCCCGCGCCGAACGAGACCGGGGCGGAGGTGGGCCGGTGACGACGATGCGGCGAACGAGTCTCGCGCCCATCCTGCTGGCGGCCATCCTCGGCTCGCCGGCGTCCGTCCATCCTGTCCGGGCGGAGATCACCACCGCCGACGTGCTCGAGCGCTACGCGGCCGCGCGCGGCGGAGTCGAGCGCTGGCGGGAAGCGAAGTCGATCACGCTCGAAGGCACCTACGCCGCGTTCTCGGACTACGAGCCGTTCACCCTGGTGCGTGCCCCGCAGCGGCTCTACCGTCTCGATTTCACGATCCTCGGGTCGCCGGCGATCCGGGCGCACGACGTCGACGGCCCGTGGTGGCAGCATCCGCTGCTCCAGCCCGAAGCCTCCCGATTGGAGGAGGGGCCATACAAGGCGCTGGTCGAGCGCGAGTCGCGCTTCGCGCCTCTCCTGATCGACCCCGAAGCGAGCGGAGTCGAAGTCGAGATGGTCGGGCCTGACGATATCGACGGTATCCCCGTGCTGGCGGTGCGGGTGGGTCTTCCCGGCGGCGCCGAGGAGATTTGGTACCTCGATCCCGAGAGCTGGCTCGAGGTCGCGGTCGACAGCCAGGTTCACGACTTCACGCAATCCACCGAGCCGATGCGCCAACGGGCCTTCTTCGACGATTTTCGCCAGGTGGACGGGCTCGTCCTGCCGTTCCGGGTCGAGTACGAGTACGGACATCGGCTCGAGAGCATGACGGTGGAGACGGCCCGGGTCGACGCGAAGATCGACCCCACGACCTTCGCGCCGCCCGAGCCGGACGGTGAAGCGGAGTAGGGCCCTGCGGCGGCTGACCTCGGCGGCGGCGCTCTGGCTGGCCCTGGCCGGTCCGATGCCGGCCACGGGGCAGGAACCACCGCCGAACGGGGACGAAGAGCGGATCGTCCAGGCCCTCGAGCTCATGCGCCGGATGAGCGCTCTCGAGAGCGCGCTCGAGGAGCTTCTCGCCGAACTGCCTGCCGGGCTTCGCGAGGAGGTAGAGCGGCGCTGGCGCGAGGAACAGGCGCCGTCGAGCCCGGTTCCGTCCGCGGCCGAGGACGCGGAGCCCGCGCCGCTTCCTGCGCCTGCGCCGAAGACCGTTCGACCGGCAGCCGAGGACCGAGCGCCCGAAGCCCCTTCCGAGCCCGGCGTGGAGCCGCCGCCGCGTCGGCCCCCTGAGCGAGTCGAAGCCGAGCCGGCGCCCGCCGAATCGCCTTGCGGCTCGCTCGAGATTCTCGACTCGAACGGCGACGGCGTCGTCTCGGGCACCGATCGCTACTGGCGCTACCTCGCGCTGTGGAAGGACGACGGCGACGGGGAGCTCGAGCCGCGGGAGGTCCGCTCGCTCTACGACCACGGGATCCGGCGCGTGAGCGCCCGCCTCTACAGCTACACGACGGCCAAAGACGCCGACCGCACGATCTGGGTCGAAGATCTCATCTACTTCGAGCTGCCGGGGCGGCGAGCGCGAGGCGCGCTGGTCATCGACGCCGGCCGCCTGGAGCGCGGCGGCGAGCTCCGGCTCGAAGAGCGCTCCGGCGCGCCGCTCGCGGGATTCCAAGCCCTGCGATCGGCAGTGGATTGGGTGTTCGAGGACGGCCGGCGTCAGGCCGTTCTGTGCCGCTGAGCGCACGGCGCGGTCATCGGTCGTCGCGCACCAGCGCCTCGGCCTCCATCTCCACCAGGTACTCGTCGCCCACCAGACCGGCGCGTACCAGGGTGTTGGCCGGCCGGATCGAGCCGAAGCGCTCGCCGTGTGCGCGGGCCACCGCCTCCCAGTCGCCCGTCTCCGGCACGTAGACCCGCGTACGCACGACATCTTCGAGCCGGCCGCCCAGGGCCTGGATGGCGCCTTCGAGCTTGTCGATCACGAAGTGGGCCTGGGCCGCCGAATCGGCGCCGCCGATGACCCGGTCGCGGTGGGTGGCGGTGGTGCCCGACACCGAGATTCTCCGGCCGTCGCGCACCGCGCGGCTGTAGCCGGCCATCTCCTCCCACACCGTGCCGCTCCCGGCGAGCTGCCGGCCGCCGACAGCCGAGCGGACCTCGTAGGGCGGCGGCAGCTCGTCGATGTGGTGGCTGAGGTCGCCGGAGGCGGTGAGGAAAGGCGGCTTGCGGTACTCGTCGCCGCAGTCGCCCGGAATCGGATCGAGCGCCGCGGCCGCCTGCTCGATCTCGGCGCGGCTCTCGGCATCCAGCTCGAAGTCGAAGAGGCGCAGGGTGTCGCCGATGTGCTCGCTCTCGGCGAGCCGCGCGCCGACGACGATGGCGGCGACGCCGGGCTGATCCAGCACCCAGCGACAGGCGACGTTGGCGATCGAGACCTGCAAGC
>JAHEKO010000471.1 GCA_024638355.1 Acidobacteriota bacterium | reverse complement strand
GATCCGCTAGATGTTCACGCGCTTCATCCAGCTCCGGAAGATCCACTTCGTGGGCATCGGCGGCGCCGGCATGAGCGGCATCGCCGAGGTGCTCCTCGACTACGACCTCGAGGTGAGCGGCTCGGATCTGGTCGAGAGCGAAGCGACCCGCCACCTGCGCGAGCTGGGTGCCCGCGTCGAGATCGGCCACGCCGCCGGGCACGTCGAGGGAGTCGACCTGGTCGTCGTTTCTTCGGCGGTGGCCGAGGTCAATCCGGAGGTGCGGGCGGCGCGCGAAGCGAACATCACCGTCGTCGGCCGCGCGGAGATGCTCGCCGAGCTCATGCGACTCAAGTACGGCATCGCCGTCGCCGGAACCCACGGCAAGACCACCACCACTTCGCTGGTCGGCACGATCCTCACCGAAGCCGGCCTCGATCCGACGGTCATCGTCGGCGGCCGGCTGCGGGTCTCGGGCACCGGCGCTCGGCTCGGCAAGAGCGACTATCTGGTGGCCGAGGCCGACGAGTACGACCGCAGCTTCCTGCGCCTGCAGCCGATCGTGGCGGTGATCACCAACATCGATCGCGAGCACCTCGACACCTACGGCGATCTCGAGGAGATTCGCGAGGCCTTCGTCACCTTCGCCACCAAGGTGCCCTTCTTCGGGCAGGTGATCGTCTGCCTCGATGACCCCAATATCCAGCAGATCATGCCGCGCCTCGCCGACCGCCGGGTGGTCACCTACGGCGTGTCGCCGCAGGCCGACCTCACCCTGGTCGACCTCGAGCGTGACGGCATCGGCTGCCGCTTCACGGTGCTCGCTCCCGCCAAGGGACAGCTGGGCAAGATCACGCTGCCCATGCCGGGCATCCACAACGTGCGCAACGCGCTCGCCGCCGTCTCGGTGGGCCTCAGCCTCGGCCTCGAGTTCGAGGCGATCTCGAGCGCGCTCGCCTCGTTCTCCGGCGTCCACCGCCGCTTCGAGCTTCTCGGCCGCTGGCGTGGAGCGCACGTGGTCGACGACTACGCCCATCACCCGACCGAGGTGGCGGCGACCCTCGAGGCGGCGCGCAGCGCGTTTCCGGGCTCGAGGCTGTGGGCGGTCTTCCAGCCGCACCTCTATTCGCGCACCCGGGACCAGGCCGAAGAGTTCGGGCGCGCCCTGCTCGCGGCCGACAGCGCCATCGTCACCGACATCTACGCCTCTCGCGAGGCCGCCCTGCCGGGCGTGAGCGGCCGGCTGGTGGTCGATGCCGCGCGCGAGAGCGGCCATCGCCAGGTGAGCTTCGTCGACGACTGGCACGACGTCCCCGCGCTGCTGGGCGCCGAGGCCGGCGCCGGCGACGTCATCCTGACCCTGGGCGCCGGCGACATCTACCGGCTGGCCGAAGAGCTGGTCGGGGAGGAGGCGGCTTGACCGAAGCGCCGCGGAAACGCCACGACGGCGAGCGGCCGGAGCTCTACCGCCGCCGGCGCCAACCCCTGGCGCATCGCCGCAAGTCGATGTTCGTGGCGCTCGTGCGCCCGCTCCTGACTGCCCTGATGCTGGTGGCCACCCCGGCCGCGGCCGCCTACTGGGCGGCCACCACGCCCTATCTGGAGATCGGGGTGGTCGAGGTCTCGGGGACCGAGCGGGTGTCGGAGGCCTGGGTGCGCGAGGCGCTCGCCGGGCTTCACGGCGAGCACATCCTGCGCACGGGATTCGACGAGGTCTGGCCGCGGCTCGCGAGCCACGAGTGGATCCGCGACGTGGCGCTGCGCAAGGAGCTGCCCGACTGCCTGCACGTATTGATCGAGGAGCGCCACCCGGCGGCGATCCTGCGGCTGCGCGGCGAGCTGTGGTTCGTCGAGCGCGATGCCACGGTCATCGCCAGGTACGACCCGAGCCTCGAGAACGACAGGCTCTTGATTCTCGACGCTCCCGTCGGCAGCCGTTACGAGCTGGTGCCGGCGCTCGATCTGGCGGCCGCCTGGCGACGGGCCAACCCGCCGTGGAGCGGCCCGATCGTCGAGATCGAAATCGTCAGTGAAGAGGATTTCCGCGTTCACACCGCGGACCTCGATTTCCCGGTGTTGGCCAGCCCCGGGGCGCTCGAGCCCGGCCTCGAGCGGCTCTCGTGGCTGCTCCCGGAGCTCGATCGCCGCTACGAGGCGATCGCCTCGGTCGACATCCGGTATTCGCGACAAATTGTCTTTCAACCCGCGGCCAGGCCGCAGACAGAGGAAGGGTGAAATCGATGCCCAAACCGCAATCTCATCTGGTCGCCGTCGACATCGGCTCTTCGAAGGTCGGAGTGCTGATCGCCCAGCCCGACGAGGCAGGCGGAGTCGAGGTGGTCGGCAAGGGCTTGGCCGCGAATCGAGGCACCCGCAAGGGGAACATCGTCAATGTCGAGGCGACCGTCGATGCGCTCAAGCAGGCGAGCGAAGAGGCCGAAGTCATGGCGGGCACGGAGATCGAGCGTGCCTACGTCGGCGTCGCCGGTACCGACGTGCGCTGCGTCAACTCGCGCGGCATGGTGTCGGTGGCTCGCAAGGACCGCGAGATCACGCGCCAGGACATCTCGCGCGTCCTCGACGCCGCCCAGTCGGCGGCCCTGCCCTCCGATCGCGAGATCCTCCACGCCATTCCGCAAGAGTTCATCGTCGACGAGCAGGGCGGGATCAGCGATCCGCTGGGCATGCTCGGCAGCCGCCTCGAGGTGGCGGTCCACCTGGTGACCGCCAACGTGACGCGCGACAAGACGCTCCTGACCTGCATCAATCGCGCGGGTATCGAGGCGATCGAGATCGTCTTCGAGCCGCTCGCCACCGCCGAGAGCGTCCTGACCCACGACGAGCGCGAGCTGGGCGTGTTGCTGATGGACGTCGGCGCCGGCACCACCGACTACGCCTTCTACCTCGAAGGCGAGGTGCGGCACAGCGCGGTCCTGCCGGTCGGCGCCGGCCACTTCACCAACGATCTGGCGATGGTGCTGCGCACGCCGTTCTCCGAGGCCGAGCGGGTCAAGATCAGTCAGGGCTGCTGCCTGGCGGGCATGGTCGGCGAGGACGAGGGCATCTCGGTGCCGACCGTCGCCGGCGGCGGCTCCCGCGTGGTGCCGCGCCGCGAGCTGTGCGAGATCCTCCAGCCGCGCGCCGAGGAGATGATGACCCTCATGCGCGACGACCTGGCCAAGCTCGGCCTGGAGAGCGAGCTGCGCGGCGGAGTCGTGCTGACCGGCGGCGGCGCCCAGCTCGACGGCCTGCTGGAGATGGCGCAGCAGGTGTTCAACGCCCCGGTGCGCTACGGCGTGCCCCAGGGGCTCGGCGGCCTGGTCGACGTGATCAGCAGCCCGGTGTGGAGCACCGCCTCGGGTCTG
>JAHEKO010000059.1:3392-13499 GCA_024638355.1 Acidobacteriota bacterium | reverse complement strand
CGACGCTCAAGTTCAAGACCTCCGGCCGGCGCTCGACCACGAAGGCCAGCGCCTTGGCGAGCGTGAAGGTGTTGCAGGTGCCGGAGAATCCGTCGGCCCGCGGCTCCCAGCAGGCGCGCAGTGCCAGGATCCACGCCCGCGGCGCCACGCCCACCGTACCGATGCCGTTGTTGGCCGCCGAGGCGATGACTCCCGCCACTGCCGTGCCGTGAAGCTCCCCGAATCCGTCGTGCGGAGCTTTCTCCGTCACGAAGTCCTTGCTCAGCACGATGTTGGGGGCGAGGTCCGGATGCTCGGGATCCACCGCGGTGTCGACCACCGCCACAGTGATGCCGCGCCCGGCGACCCAGGCATGAGTCTCCCAGACCCGCGTGGCCTCCATCCCGTGCTGCATCGCGACGTACGGGTCGTCGTAGCTCGACTCGACCTCGAAGGTCTGCATCGGCTGCACCGATTCGACCCGAGCGTCGTTGGAGAGGCGCGCAATCACGTCCTCGATCGGCATCTCCGCCGGGACCTCGTAGACGACGCAGTAGAGGTCCAGGGGCCGAATCGGCCAACCCTGGCGCTCGGCGAGGTCGTAGTCGCGAGCCAGGCGGGTAGCTGTTCGCCGGGTGCGTGGGGAAACCGAGTAGCCAGAGGGATCGACGTAACCTCCGGACGACGAGCCTGGCCGCCGCAGGGGCGGGGGCTCGATCTCTTCGAGGGTCACGAGAATCTGCCGTCCCACGGCGCCGGAGTCGGCAGCGGCATTCGGCCTGGCTGGAGGACTGACCGTCGCGCAGGCCGCCAGAAGCACCAGCGGCGCCATGCGGGCCACCACCTGCAGACCATTGACGCCGGGTCGGCGGGCGGCAGGCCTTGGACTCGATGCGAACCCGTCTCTCACGGCAGTCTCCCAACAGGTGAGTACCTCAACAGGCCGCGTCAGTTCACCCCTTTCTCGGAAACCGGGCCGAGAGAGACAGCACCCAGCTGCCATCGGCGACCTCGCCCCAGCGCGGAATCGCTCGTGCGTCCGTCAGGTAGTAGCCGAGCTCCAGATCGAGCCCCTCGCGCGACCAGCCCACACCCAGGTGACCATAGGTGTAGCTCGTGGGCATCGGAGTGTCGAGCTCCGCACGACCGAGCCCCGCGCTCAGGTCGACGAGCCCCGGCAGGGGGTAGCGACCCGCGACCTCGGCAAAGTGGCCCGGAAAGCTGCTCGCCAGGAAATCGGGCGTGTACGCCAGGGTCGCTTGCAGCATGCCGCGGTAGACGAAGGAGACTTCGGCTTCGGAATACGAGGTGTCGACGTCGGCGCCGGCACCGGGGTATTCATAGCGCAGCAGGAACGCGCTCAGCAGCCAATCCTTGGTCAGTGGCGCCGCGTAGCCGGCGAAGCCCTGCACTTCGATGCGCCGCTCGTTCGCCGAGCCTTCATCGGTCGGAAAGCCCACCGTCGACGCCCACAACCCGGCGCTGAAACCCTCGGAGTGCCGGTAGCGCAGGCCGGCCTGAAGCGCCCCGTCCGAATCGCTGCGTGAGAAGCCACGAAAGATGTAGTCCGTAGCCGCGCTCACCGCAACGTGCCAGCTGGCGGCCGCCGGAGAAGGCATCGCCGCGACAGCGGCGGCAACCAGCAGTCGACAGACCCAGCGGTTCATCATTTGACCCTAGCACCGGTCGCGTAGCCGGCTTTCCGGAGGCTGGAATGAACCGCCGGCCCCGGCAAGGGAACCTACCTATGGTTGGATGTGCAGCGCCACGACCGGTGGCCCCGTCGCAGCATCAGGGGCGGCCACCGGGGGTATCGTGGGTGGCGTACCTGTCTCCGGACCCGAGCTTCGAGTGGAGAATGACGGCGAGCGCCAAGACAGAGACCGAGCAAGCGCTGGTTCGACGCGTGGCCCGGGGAGATGTCGAAGCCTTCGAGGCGATCTACCGTCGCTACCGGCTGCGGGTAGCGCGCTTCGCGGCGCGGCTCACCCGGCACCCCGACATCGTCGAGGAGGTCGTCAACGACACCATGGTCGTGGTCTGGCAGAAGGCCGGCCGGTTTCGCGGCCGATCGAAGCTATCGACCTGGATCCTCGGTATCGCCTACCGGATCACCCTGAAGCGGTTGCGAGAGAGCTCTCGCCGGACTCGCGCAGAGGTGGAACTTCCGCTCGAGCCTCAGTCGAGCGAGGCCGATGAGCCGGAGGCGCGCCTTTCGAGAAGTCAGAGCCGAGAGCGGATTCGGCAGGCCCTGCTGCGACTGTCGCCCAAGCACCGCGCCGTGATCGAGCTCACCTTCTTCGAAGAGTTGAGCTACCGCGAGATCGCCGAGGTCGTCGGCTGCCCGCACAACACGGTCAAGACCAGGATGTTCCATGCCCGACGGCACCTGAGGCAGGTGCTCGAGGACGGTGCCTCCTTCACGCCTTCGAGGAGACTCTCCGATGTGCCCTGATACCGCAAGCCCGCGGACCCCGAGCCACGAGAGCTGCCTGGAGCTGCTCCCCTGGTATCTCAACCAGACTCTCGACGCGAGCGAGCGTCTGGCGGTCGAAACCCACCTGGAGGACTGCAGCGCGTGTCGCGACGAGGTCGTCCTTCTGGAGACGCTGCAGAGCTCGGTACGAGCCGTGGAGCCACCGCCGATCCGCGATCGTTTCAACGAGGTCTTGGCCCGCGCCGCAAGCTCCAGGATCCGCGCCTTTCGCGCATCGCCGCTGGTGCGCTGGCTGGTGGTCGGGCAGGCCGCGGCGATCGCAACGCTCCTGGCGATCCTGCTCTGGCCCACTGCGACCACTCGTCCCGGTAGCTATCAGACCCTGTCCAACGCCGGCAACGTCGAGCCGAGCGATGCGGTCCTTCGCGTGGTGTTCGACGAGCGAGCTACCGACCTGGATGTGCGTGCCCTGCTCGAGTCGATCGATGCGCAGATCGTCGCCGGTCCCAACACGGCCGGCGCCTACAGCCTGCGGATAGTCGGAAGACCCGTCGATGATCGCGAGCGAACGAAGCTCCTCGAACGTCTGCGCGGCGACCCCCTCGTTCGCTTCGCGGAAGCCATGAGGGGCGCGCCTTCCCCAGAGCCCGAGGATTGAGGCACGACCCATCACGGCCAGGCTGATGCCCCCCGCATCAGTCAGCCGACCGGCCTCGGTACGCCGTAGGCCGCCGCCTGGCCGAGGAGCCAGGTGTAGAAGCCCTTCTCGAGCCGGCGGGGCGGCAGCTCGAGGCGCGACCAGATGAGCTCGCCGGTCGGCTCCTCGCCCGCGGCGATTGCGCCGAGCAGCGCCTTCAGCTGCGGCGCCAGGCCGCTCCTATCGTCGAGCAGGTAGCGGATCAGGAAGCCGCTCTCGGCATAGTGGAAGGCGCGGTAGCCGGGGTCGACGAAAGCGGTCCAGGGAAGATCGATCAGGGTCTCGACGGAGGGACGGTTGGTGCTGTTCCAGCTGTGCAGCAGCCAAGCGAGCGCGGCCCGGGGCGACGAGCCCCAGGCATTGGTGCCCGACGCGTCGCCGAGTCGGACCGAGCCCAGATCCCTGCCGCGCAGGCCGCCCATGAACGTGCCGCGGCCGCTCAGGGTCTCGGGGTCGAGCCGGCCGCTCTCGTCGAGCTCCAGGTACGAGAGATCCTCCGCCAATCCCTCCTCGAGCCAGGGAGGGAGCTCGCGAGCCAGGGCGCGCCGGTTGAGCAAATGGGTCAGCTCGTGGAGCAGAAGCTGGCGGAGCGCGGCCGCCCCGCGACCGCCCACCGACAGCAGCGCGACCGTGGAGCCCGCGTATCCGTGCGGATCGAGGACGGCGATCTCCGGCTGCGCCTCCTCGCCGCGCCGGTAGTCCTCCTCTTCGCGGAAGAGCACGACCGACTCGTTGCCGAGAAGCCGGGGCTGGAGGCCGTAGCGCTCGGCGTAGGCGCGCTCCAGATCGGCGGAGGCGACGGCCAGGCGCTCCAGCAGGACCTCGTCCTCGACGTCGGTGTAGAGGGTGAACGGGCCGAGGGCGTGGACGCGCTCCGCGACGCCCAGCCTCGCGCGGGCCTCGCGCAGGCGGCGCTCGGGATCGTGGAGCGGCGGGAGCTCGAAACCCGGGATCTCGGGCTGCGCCGCGACCGCGAACCAGACCTTCATCGACCGGTAGCGGACGGCGACCCAGTCGCCCCGGCGTTCCAGGACCGGCAGCTCGGTATCGCTCGGCAGCAGGTCCACCAGCGGCGCCCGCGGGGACGGGGACTGCAGGAGCGGGGTGCCCGCCTCGGCCCAGATTCGATCCTCGTCGGTCGTGGCGGTAGCCAGAGGGGAGCGGGTGCCAAGGACCGGCTCCTGGGCCGCCGACGACGGGATCAGCGTGAGCGTGAGAAGCGAAATCGAGGCGAGCGCCCGCCCGAGCAGCGTCACCGGCTCGCCTCGGTGCGGCCGGCGATGCGGATCCCTCGAGCCCGCTCGGAGAGCTCGATCTCGTGGGGCAGGTGATGCCCCGCGAGCCAGACCACGCTCTGCCGCTCCAGCTCCTTGAGCAGACGACGGTTCGCCCCCTGGAGCCGCGAGTAGTTGGAAACGTTTCTGGCCTCGGGCCACGCGGCCGGCGGCCTGTCCTCGACGTCGACCGTCCAGACCTCGAGCGGCACGGCAAGCCGCTCCAGATAGCCGCGCGCCTGCCGCGCGCTCAGGTCGCTCTCGTCGGCGGCTTCCCTGCCGACCACCAGGACGACGGCGCGGCGGTTGTTCCCCGACGCCGCCGTCACCCCAGCAACTGCCACGGCGTCGGCGAGGCGCTGCTCGCCGGAGAGGAGCGGAGACTGAACGCCGACCACCAGAGCGGGCAGGCTCCCCTTGCGCCCGGCGTACTTCTGGGAATGACTGAAGAGATCCACCGAGCGCGGCCCGATCCCGCGTCGCGTCGACACCGGCCAGAGGAACTCGATGCGGCGCTGGGCTTCGCGACCGGCGTCGGCGGGCCTGGCCGCCGCCGTCCCGGCGAACCGCCCCGACGCGCCTCGCCAGATCCGCAGTAGATCGGGCTGGGCTCCCAGGTCGCGGACGACCACCAGGTCGATCGCTCCGCGGTCGACCGCCGCGACCTCGAGCGGCTCGCCGCGCTTGACGAACCAGCCGGCGAGCTCGGCGGCGCGCGGCAGCCGTACTTTCCCGTGCACGATCGGCACGGCGGTGATGCGGGTCGTCACGTCGTCGCCGTAGGCTCCGCCGAAGACCGCCTCGGCCGTAGAGCTCAACGTACCGAAGTCGACCTCGACCTGCAGCAGGTGGAGTTGATTCGGATCGTGTGCCGGCAGCGCGATCTCCGCCGCGTCCTCGACTTCGATCGGCCGGCCGTCCAGAGTGGCCCGGACTGCTGACGGGATGCCGGCAAGGCTCGCCCAGCTCAGCCGGGCGACCGTCGATCGGCCGCTCGGATCCGGGGCCAGGGCAATCGTCGTCTCGGCCGGCTGACGCGGGAGGTTGATCCACTGCTCGGCGCGCCCGAGCTCCTGACCCTCTCCACCGGCGGCGACGGCCACCAGGTAATGCGGAGAAAGAACGTCACCGAAATCGCACCGGAGGCGAAACGGCTCTTCGCGGACGGTGCCGCAGCTCTCGCCGTCCAGGAGGATCTCGACCGCCGCGACCTGGTCGCCGACCGTCACGCCGACCGTCTGCACGCCGACGACGAGCCCGAGGAAGAGGGTGGCGAACGCGACCATCGTGCTCATTCTATGGAGTTGCCCGCGGCTATCCGTCCTCGGATCCCGGCGAGTAGTAGCCCCTCCGGTGAATCAGCCGCGCATTCGCCGGACCGTCGGCGAGCTTGACGCGCAGCTTGTGAAAGGAGCCCTTTGGCTGGCCCAGTTTGGCCTGGAACGAGAGCAGGTAGGTGACCGCGGTCGTCTCCGTCATGTCGGCGAGCAGCACGTCGACGTGGTTGTGGTTGGTGTAGAGCTGGCCGCCGGTCTCGTAGGAGATCAGAAACATCGAGTCGGCACCCCATCCCAGGCCGGCCGTGCTCACCGCTTGGATCGACCAGTGCGTGCGGCGGAACTCGCGGAAGAGGCGCTGCAGATCCTCGAGCGACTCGATGGGGAACCCCGCGGACATGTAGACCACGTGGCGCGGCCCCGGCGGCTCGCCCAACTCGCGCCGGGCGGCGATGAGGCCGTCGATGAACCCTTCGACCACCTCGCGATGCGGCAGGGTCGGGTCGCCGCGCAGGCTGCTCGTTCGCGCCTCCGCGACCAGATCGTCGACGGTCGCCCAGGGCGACTCCGCGCCCCCGGCCGCGAGGCCCACCGCACGTCCGGGCTCCCACTCGGGCCAGAGCTCACGCACGCGCTTGGCGTCGATCTTCATGGCCGATCGCAGGATCTCGAAGGCCCGGAGCACCTGATCGCGGTCCGAGGTCCAGCCCTGCAGGAGCTTGAAGCCTCGCAGCGGGCTCATGTAGCCGACGGCCAGGCGATCGGTGGGGTGGAAGCTCTCCCCGAGAAGGCCCGAGACCCGCTCCTCCGTATCCACCATGCCGTGGAGGGTGGTGATCGGCCCGGCGCCGTAGGCGCGGTCCCAGGAGCTCGGATAGGCGAAGTCGAACACCAGCAGGAAGTTCCTGCGCAAAGCGGTCGGTGGCATCTGCTTGGGGCGGTCAGCGGCCCTGCGCGGATCCTCGTCAGCCGACGCCGGCTCCGTCGATAGATCGAGCACCTCGAAACCGACGAGCTCCTGCCGCTCCCCCTTGTCGTAGACCTCGAAGCTCTCGCGGGTCAGCCCCCGCAGCGGCTTCCCCGAGACCAGCACCTGCACCGGCACCTCGACCACCAGGACGGAGGTCTCGTCCTCGAAGGTCCGGCTATCGGAAGGAGCGTCCGCGGTCTGTGCTCTGGAAAGGTCGCCGGCGAGCAGCAGAGTGGACAGGGCCCAAGCCACCGTGAGCTGGAAGCTTGCGAGTCGGCCTCGAAAAGGGGGCATCTACCTTCGAGTCAAGCACGGTAGATGCCAGGGTTCGGCTCAGCTGGCCGTCTGGCTATGTGATCAGCCCGTATCGACGGGCCCGGCTACGGCGCAAAGCGCTCGCGGCACGACCGAGATGTCGACCGGGTCGCCGCCCACCTCGCCTTCGATCTCGCCGTCGCTGCCGAGCAGCACGGGCGGGTCGAAGGTGACCCGAGCTCTCGAGCTGCGAAAGATCGAGACCGCCGGGTGGCCGACGTGACGGCCGCCGAAGACCCGCGGAAAAACGCGCAAGAGCTCGAGCTTCGAGACGCGCTCGACCGCCACGATGTCCAGCTGGCCGTCGTCCATGCGGGCATCGGGAGCGATCCGCATGCCGCCGCCGTAGAGCGGAGCATTGCAGGCGGTCACCAGCATGGCCCGGCCCTCGTAGACGCCGCCGTCGTGCTGGAGCCGCACGCGCGGCGCCTGGAAGCCCGCGAGCGTGCGGAGCGCGGCCAGGACGTAGGTGGCTCTCGACGGCACCCAGCGCGGCTGGGCGTTGGCGGTGCGGGTGACCGCGCTGTCGAAGCCGAGGCTGACGTAGAGGCCGCCCCACATCGGCCCGGCCGACCGCTCGACGCGCACCAGGTCGATGCTGCGGACGATGCCCTCGAGCGCCAGATCGAGCGCCGCGCCGGGGTCGCGCGGCACACCGAGCGACATCGCGAAGTCGTCGCCGCGACCGACGGGGATCACCGCCATCTCGCAGCGGGTCTCGGCGAGCGCCTGGATCGCGAGATGGACGGTGCCGTCGCCACCGACGACGATCAACCGCCTGACGCCCGACGCCACGGCGCGGCGCGCGCGGGCCGTGAGGTCGGGCCCGTCCTCCGACAGCTCGATCGGAGCCTGGCGCGCCGCGACCCGGCTCCGGAGTCGCTCCAGAACGCGCCGAGCTCGGCCTCCACCCGCGGTGGGGTTGACCAGGACCTTCAAGTCGCTGCCCATGGGAGTCTCGACCCTAAGCTGGCCGGGCGCCACCGGCAAGCCCATGAGGCAAAGAGAGGTCTAGAAGATATCGGCCCGGACCTTGGGGCGGGCCTGAATGATTCGATCGCCCCCCACAGGTGGGGGCGCTACCCGGGGGCGGCGGGTCGGGGCGGCCCAGGTGACGATCGGGAGGTGCGAGGTGAGGTCGCGGGTCGATCGGGGCGGCCCAGGTGACGATCGGCAGGGGCGAGGCGATGTCGCGGGTCGATCGGGGCGGTTAGGTGACGATCGGCAGGGGCGAGGCGAGGTCGCGGTTCTGCGCGGTCAGCGCGTGGCTGTAGCGCTCGGCGAGTTCGGCGGTCTCTTCCCGCGTGACCAGCCGCTCGTAGAGGTTGGTGCGCTGGCGCGGCGTGTAGCCGGCGCTCGAGATCAGGTGCTCCATCTCGTCCTGGCTCATCCGGTAGGCGGTACCGGCCGCCGAGACCACGTTCTCCTCGATCATGATCGAGCCCATGTCGTCGGCGCCGAACTGGAGGCCGAGCTGGCCGATCTTCTTGCCCTGCGTCACCCAGCTGGTCTGGATGTGCGTGATGTTGTCGATGAACAGCCGCGACACCGCCAGCGTCTTCAGGTACTCGTCGGCGAAAGTTTCGGGCACGTCCTGCATGTCGGTGTGATCGTGCTGGAAGGTCCAGGAGATGAAGGCGGTGAAGCCGCCGGTCTCGTCCTGGAGATCGCGCACCCGCTGCAGGTGCTCGGCCCGCGGCTCGAGGCCCTCGCCCATGCCGTACATCATGGTCGCCGAGGTACGCAGGCCGTGCGCGTGCGCCTGGCGCATGATGTCGATCCACTCGTCGGCCGAGGTCTTGCTGTACGCCAGGACCTCCTTGCGAACGTCGTCCGACAGGATCTCGGCGCCACCGCCCGGAATCGACATCAGCCCGGCCTCCTTGAGGGCGCCGATCACCTCGTAGAAGCTCATCCGCTCCTTGCGGGCGATGAACTTGACCTCGGGGGGCGAGAAGGCGTGCAGATGGACATCGGGGTAGCGCTCGCGCAGCTCGGCGAGCAGGTCGGTGTAGTACGACAGCGGCAGGTCGGGGTGGACCCCGCCCTGCATCAGGATCCCGGTGCCGTTGAGGGCCAGGGTCTCCTCGATCTTGCGGCCGATCTCGTCGGTCGACAGCAGGTAGCCCTCATCGTCGCCCGGCGGCCGGTAGAAGGCGCAAAATCGGCACTTGTACACGCAGACGTTCGTGTAGTTGATGTTGCGGTCGACGTTGTAGGTGGCCACCGACGGGTCGTTGTGGCGGTTGCGTACCTCGTTGGCCGCCAGGCCGAGCTCGATCAGATCGCCCTCGCGCAGGAGCTTGTGGGCGTCGCCGGCTGAGATCCGGGTACCGCCGACGGCGTCGGCGAGAATCCGGTCGACGGGGCGGTTCGAGGGCGCTAGCTTCATGCCACGAGTACTTTACGGAATGGGCGTTCGGCGGGCAAGGTCACCCGCGGAGGCTCGATCTGAACCGCCCGGACGGACGGTGCGGGCCGTTCGAAAACGTCACAGACTGCTTTCATGAAACACCGAAAGGTTTGCGGCCACGACGGCTTCCCGGTTTCCTTGATCGCCGTACTCCTACTCTTCCTATCGCCGGTCGGAGCCACTTCGGTTGCGGCCCAGGAGGCCGAAGCACCGGCGATCGAGGCGACCGAGCCGGGTGCCTCGAGCGATACGCCGGGTCCGCGCGGCGGCTGCGCTGGCCGCGGACGAGGCATGGGCATCCAAGGCGGAGGTCGCGGCGGGTGCGGCGGAGGGTGTGGATGCGGCGGGGGGCGCGGAATGCGGGGCGCCGCCGGCCATCGCTCGGAGATGCAGAACGCGCACGACCTCATCGCCGCGCACGACGACATCTCGCGCAAGGTCGAGAAGCTGCCGAACGGCATCCGCACCGAAACGACGACCGAGGACTCGGCACTGGTGCCGGTTCTGCAGAAGCACGTCGCCGAGATGGCGGCGCTGATCGAAAGCGGCGGGCGAATTCGCAACTGGGACCCGCTCTTCGCGACGATCTTCGACCACCGCGAGGCGATTCGGATGGAGATCGAGAACACTCCGCGGGGCGTGGTCGTGGTCGAGACCTCGGACGATCCGCGCGTGGTGGCGCTGATTCAGGCCCACGCGGCCAAGGTCGACGACTTCGTGGCGCGCGGCGACGCCGCGTATCGAG
>JAHEKO010000059.1:0-3292 GCA_024638355.1 Acidobacteriota bacterium | reverse complement strand
AACACTCCGCGGGGCGTGGTCGTGGTCGAGACCTCGGACGATCCGCGCGTGGTGGCGCTGATTCAGGCCCACGCGGCCAAGGTCGACGACTTCGTGGCGCGCGGCGACGCCGCGTATCGAGAGTCGACGCCCGTGCCGGCGGGATACGGCGAGGCTCGGGCCGACGCGAGGAGACCGCGACGCGGCGGCTGCCGCCATCATCGGGGTCGCTAGCCGCTACGACGTCCGAAAGCGGAGCGGCCTGGCCGACGGGATCAATCCGCGGGCCGCGGCCAGGCGGAAGTACTCCTCCAGGGCCGCCAGCTCGGGCTCGCCGAGAGTGAAGCTCAGGTTGCGGGTCAAGTACTCGGTGACGACGTCGAGATCGAGAGCGAGCTCTTCGGCGGCCTCGGCGCTCATCCGCTCGATCGAGCCGAGGCCCGAGCCGAGGCTCCGTTCGAAGACGCCCGCCAGATCGGGAGCGTCGACGCCGTCACGGACCGCCCAGACCGCGAACACGAACGGGTAGCCGGTCAGCTCGCGCCACTCGCGCGCCAGATCGAAGATCAACAGGCTGCCGCGCTCGACCCGCAGAGCCGGATCGCCGATGATCAGGGCGGCGTCGGCGTCGGCCAGCATGCGCTCGAGCTCGGGCGCGGCCTCGACGCACTCGGGGGTGACCCCGTAGCGCTCCTCGAGCAGGATCTGGACGAGCGCCGCGGAGGTCCGGCTGTTCCGATCGAGCGCCAGGCGGCGAATCTCGCCGGGCGGCCGCCGCGAGACCAGCAGCACGCTTCGCACCTCGCGCCGGGCGGCGACGCACAGCCCCGGCAGCACTTCGAGCCCGTCGATCCGCTGCAGCTCGATCGACGGGATCAGCCCCACGTCCAGCTCGCCCGCGGCCAGGAGCTCGGCCACCCGCGCCGGCGGGTGATACGAGGCGACGTACTCCGGCGGAGCCTCTCCCTGGAGAAACGACCAGGCGAGCGGACGGCTGTTCAGGTAGTCGACGATGCCGACGCGGACGCGCATGAGACGCGCATCACTTGGACATCGCGGCCAGGAAGTCCGCGTTGGTCTTCTTCTTCTTGAGCTTGTCGAGCAGGAGCTCCATCGACTCGACCGTCGACAGCGGGTTGAGCACCTTGCGCAGCACCCAGACCCGGCGCAGGTCGCTCGCGGTCATCAGCAGCTCTTCCTTGCGCGTGCCCGACTTGTTGATGTCCATCGCCGGGAAGACCCGCTTGTCGACCAGCTTGCGGTCGAGGTGGAGCTCCGAGTTGCCGGTGCCCTTGAACTCCTCGAAGATGACGTCGTCCATGCGGCTGCCGGTGTCGACCAGCGCGGTGGCGATGATGGTGAGCGAACCACCCTCCTCGACGTTCCGCGCTGCGCCGAAGAAGCGCTTCGGCCGGTGCAGGGCGTTGGCGTCGATACCGCCCGACAGCACCTTGCCCGACGGCGGCTGCACCGTGTTGTAAGCGCGCGCGAGCCGGGTGATCGAGTCGAGCAGAATGACCACGTCGCGGCGGTGCTCCACCAGCCGCTTGGCCTTCTCGATGACCATCTCGGCGACCTGCACGTGGCGGGTGGCCGGCTCGTCGAAGGTCGACGACACCACCTCGCCCTGGACCGAGCGCTGCATGTCGGTGACCTCCTCGGGCCGCTCGTCGATGAGCAGCACGATCAGCGTCACCTCTGGATTGTTGGCCGCCACGGCGTGGGCGATCGACTGCAACAGCATCGTCTTCCCGGTGCGCGGCGGCGCCACGATCAGCGCGCGCTGCCCCTTGCCCATCGGCGTGATCAGGTCCATCACCCGCGACGACATGTCGCCCTCGAGCTCGAGCTCGAGCCGCTGCATCGGGTAGAGCGGCGTCAGGTTGTCGAAGAAGATCTTGCTGCGCGCGACCTCCGGATGCTCGAAGTTGACCGCCTCGACCTTGATCAGGGCGAAGTAGCGCTCGCCCTCCTTGGGCTGGCGCACCTGGCCCGACACGGTGTCGCCGGTGCGCAGATCGAAGCGTCGAATCTGGCTCGGCGAGACGTAGATGTCGTCCGGACCCGGCAGGTAGTTGTACTCGGGCGCACGCAGGAAGCCGAAGCCATCGGGCAGGCACTCGAGCACGCCCTCGGCGAAGATCAGGCCGCTCTTCTCGGTTTGCGCCTGGAGGATCTTGAAGATGAGCTCCTGCTTGCGCAGGGCGCTGGCGCTCTCGACGCCCAGGTCTTTGGCGACCTGGGTCATGTCGGCGATGCTCATCTCCTTGAGCGCGCGAATGTCCAGCGCGTTCTGCACGGTGTCGGCGCCGGTGGTACGGGCGGGGTTGGCGGTCTTGCTCATGAGCGTGGGTTCCTTTTTTCTAGGGTGCTCGGTGGAGAGGTGGGCCCTGGGGTTCGTCGAGGAAGGTGGTGATCGCGCGCCAGAGATCGCGCGTGCCCTCGCCCGATCGGGCCGAGAAGGCGATGACGCTCACCTTCAGGTCGGGCGACAGGGCGGCGCCGATCCCGGCAAGAGCCGCGTGGCGCTTGGCGCGCCCGACGCGGTCCGCCTTGGTCGCGACCACCGTGGGAAGAAGGCCGAGCGACCGGAAATAGTCGAAGGCCTGAACGTCGAGGGGCGTGGCGCCGACCTTGGCGTCGATCAGCTGCAGTACGAAGACGCGTCGGCGCTCCCGCTCGAAGTAGCTCTCGATCAGACGTCCCCAGGCGGCGCGCTCGCTCTTCGACGCCTTGGCGTAGCCGAAGCCCGGCAGGTCGACGAAGAGGACGCTCGAATTCACCTCGAAGTAGTTGATCGCCCGGGTACGGCCCGGGGTGGAGCTGACTCGAGCCAGCGCCTTGCGGCCGAGCAGCCGGTTGAGCAGCGTCGACTTGCCGACGTTGGAGCGGCCGACAAAGGCGATCTCGGGTCTGCCGTCGCATAGGAAGTCTCTTACGTGGTGTGCCGCTCGAATGAACTCGGCCGAGTTGACCTTCACGGTGCGCCACCCCTCTCCATCACCGGCCGCCGGCAACTCCACCGGCGACAGCCAAACTTGAAAAGTGGAAGTACTAAGAACTCGAGTGGTGGTCCCGCGATTCCCTGCCCGTCCCCCTCCGGCTCGAGAGAGCCCGAGGAGCCCGACTAGTGCGCGACCGGGCCGGATTCGACCGGCTTGGTCGCTGTCTTGTCGAGCTGACCCTCGGCGCCCGCCAGCGAGCTCAAGTCGCCGTCGAGTGCCAAGCGGAGGACTTCGTCCATCGATTCTACCGGATGCACCTCGAGGACGTCACGGACTTCCGCGGGGATGTCGTCCAGGTCCTTGAGGTT
>JAHEKO010000058.1 GCA_024638355.1 Acidobacteriota bacterium | reverse complement strand
GCGAGACCCGGCCGCTGGCCGGCGCCAAGATCATGGGCAGCCTGCACATGACCGTGCAGACGGCCGTCCTGATCGAGACCCTGGCCGACCTCGGCGCCGACGTGCGCTGGTGCTCGTGCAACATCTTCTCGACCCAGGACCCGGCCGCGGCCGCGGTCGCGGTCGGCCGCACCGGGACCGTCGACGAGCCGAAAGGCATTCCCGTCTTCGCCTGGAAGGGCGAGACCCTGGAGGAGTACTGGTGGTGCACCAGGGAGGCGCTCACCTGGCCCGACGGTTCCGGCCCGGATCTGATCGTCGATGACGGCGGCGACGCCACGCTGTTCGTCCACAACGCCCGCAAGTTCGAGCTCGAGGGCACCGTACCGACCTTCGATCCGGAGAACGACCCCGAGGAGTGGGGCGTGGTGCTGCAGACGCTCAACGCGGAGCTGGCGGCGAATCCCGGCCGCTGGACGGCGATCGCCGAAGGCGTTCGCGGCGTCAGCGAGGAGACCACGACCGGCGTGCATCGCCTCTATCAGATGCAGAAGGAGGGCACGCTGCTCTTCCCCGCCATCAACGTCAACGACTCGGTGACCAAGTCGAAGTTCGACAACATCTACGGCTGCCGGCATTCGGTCGTCGACGGCCTCAACCGGGCGACCGACGTGATGATCAGCGCCAAGGTCGCGGTGGTCTGCGGATTCGGCGAGGTGGGCAAGGGATGCGCGCAGGCTCTGCGCGGTCAGGGCGCCCGCGTCGTAGTGACCGAGATCGATCCGATCTGCGCCCTGCAGGCCGCGATGGAGGGCTATCAGGTGACGACCCTCGACGACGTGGTCGAGACCGCAGATATCTTCATCACCACCACCGGCAACAAGGACATCATCACCGCCGAGCACATGGCGCGGATGAAGGACAAGGCGATCGTGGGCAACATCGGCCACTTCGACAACGAGATCGATATCGCCGGTCTCAAGAAGCTCGACGGCGTGCGGCAGGAGACCATCAAGCCGCAGTACGACGAGTTCCACTTCGCCGACGGCCGCAGCATTCTGGTCCTTTCCGAGGGACGCCTGCTCAACCTCGGCAACGCCACCGGCCATCCGAGCTTCGTGATGTCGGCCTCGTTCACCAATCAGGTGCTGGCGCAGCTGGAGCTGTGGGCCAATCGTGAGGGTTACGAGCGCAAGGTCTACATGCTGCCCAAGCGTCTCGACGAAGAGGTCGCCCGGCTGCATCTCGACCAGCTCGGCGTGAAGCTGACCCGGCTGAGCGACGAGCAGGCCGAATACATCGGCGTCGACGTCGAGGGCCCGTACAAGCCCGATTACTACCGCTACTAATCGACCAACCGCGATCGATCCGCCCCTCTCCCGGCCCGCTCGGGGGAGGGGCGCTATTCGTCCTCGCTCTCCGACGAGCGCATCTCCACCCAACCCTCGTTCTCGGCGCCCAGAATCGCTTCGACGCGCTTCACCAGCCGCCGGAAGCGGCTGTCCTCGTCGTCGTAGGGCGCGACCCGGGTTCCATGGAGGATCTTCTCGCGCTGGAGAGCGCTCCAGGTAGCGCGGTAGCTGGTCCAGGTCTCGTCGAACTTGTAGACCAACAGCAGCCCGGCGACGACCGTGACCAGAGCTCCGGCGACGGCGGCTCCCGCCTCCTGGCCGAGCGCCACCAGCACCGGAACGGCCGCCGCGGCGGCGATCTCCACCACCCTGATCCGCTTGTAGCGACTCTGGTTCAGGCCGCTCTTCCGGTCGAACCACCCGATCTGATCGTCGAGACGCTGCTCGACGTACTCCGCTTCGGTCATCGCATTCATCGGGACCTCCTCTCGGGTGCTCGCAGGATGGGCGGTGCGGCCGCGGCGAGGCGGCCGCAGGCGCGCTCGCGGTAGGCGATCGCCGCGGAACGAAGCCGAGTCCGCTCCGTGCCGGCCGGGCTGGCGTACATCTCCTCTGGCCTCCTAAAGAGTACATATAATACGGTTGCCGTTCACGCCGGCGCATCCATGTCCCAGAACGACCGCCACCTCGCATGATCGGCACCACGCTCGGGCACTACCAGATCGTCGATCGGCTCGGCAAAGGGGGCATGGGAGAGGTCTTCGTCGCCGAAGACACCAAGCTCCATCGCCGGGTCGCGCTCAAGGTGTTGCCCGAGAAGTTCGCCTCGAGCGCTTCGCGTCGCGAGCGGTTCGAGCGCGAGGCGAGAGCGGTCGCGGCGCTCGACCATCCCAACATCGTGACCATCTTCTCGGTCGAGGAGATGGACGGCGTCCACTTCATCACGATGCAGCTTCTCGAGGGCGAGCTGCTTTCGGAACGGATTCCGCCCAAGGGCCTGGAGCCGAGCGAGCTTCTCGACATCGCCCTGCCGCTCGCCGACGCGCTGACGGCGGCCCATGCCAAGGGCATCACCCATCGCGACATCAAGCCCAAGAACATCCTCATCACCCGCGACGGCACGGTGAAGGTGCTCGATTTCGGTCTCGCCAAGCTCGAAGCGATCGAGGCCTCCGAGACCGAAGCCGAGCTCGAGACCCTCGAGCTGACCCAGCCCGGGGTCATCATGGGGACCGCCTCCTACATGTCGCCCGAGCAGCTGCAGGGCGAGCCGATCGACAGCCGTACCGACATCTTCTCGCTCGGGGTGGTCCTCTACGAGATGGCCACCGGCCGGCGGCCGTTCCGGGGAAGAACGCCGATTGCCGTCGCCTCGTCGATTCTGAAGGACAAGCCCAAGCCCCTTCGCGAGCTCCGCAAGGAGCTACCCACCGAGCTGGGCCGGATCATCGGCCAGTGCCTCGAGGTCAAGGCCGGAAAGCGATACCAGTCCGCCGCCCAGCTGCGGGCGGATCTCGACGCGGTGGGGCGAAGGCTCGACACCGGCAGCACCCTGCTCAATCTCGGGCGCCGGCTCGAGCGCGGCGAGCGTCCGCCGCTGCGTACCTTGATCGCGGGCTCGCTGGCCGCCCTGGCGCTGGTAGCGGGCCTGGTCTGGACGTTCGCTTCGGGCAGCGGCCGCCGGGCGGTGGTCGACAGCGGCCCGAAGAAGATCGTGGTGCTGCCGCTCGAGAACCTCGGGCCGGAGTCCGAGGAGTACTTCGCCGCCGGGCTGACCGACGAGATCACCAGCCGCCTCGCCTCGGTGAGCGGCCTCAGGGTCACTTCGCGTACCAGCGCGATGCAGTACCGGGGCGACCGCCCATCGGTCGAAGAGATCGGTCGCGATCTCGGCGTGGACTACATCCTGGCGGGTACCGTCCGCTGGTCCGGCCTCGATCGCGACGACAGCCAGGTGCGAATCACTCCCAAGCTGGTGCGGGTCGCCGACGACACCCAGATCTGGGCGGAGCCCTACACTTTCGAGATCGACGACGTCTTCAGCGTCCAGACGCAGATCGCCGAATCGGTCGTCGCCCGGCTCGGAGCGACGATTCGCGAGACCGAGCGGGCGAGCCTGCGGGAACGACCTACCGAGAACATCGAGGCGTACCAGGCCTATCTCGAGGGCCTCTACAAGGTCCAGCGCCCGGACTACACGCTCGACAACCTGCGCTCGGCCGTCGAGGACTTCGAGCGCGCCGTGAAGCTCGACCCCGACTTCGCCACCGCCTGGGGAGAGCTGGCGGTCACGCACGCGTCGATCGACTTCTACTGGTTGGACCCCTCCCGCGAGCGCCGGGCGGAAGCCGAGCGCGCCGTCGGCCGCGCCCAGGAGATCGCGCCGGATGCCTCGTCGACCCAGCTCGCGCTGGCCAACTACCTCTACATGATCGACCGCGACTACGAAGCGGCCCTGGATCAGCTGGCGCTGGCCGAGCGCGATCGTTCGCTCGAGGTCGAGGTGCTGAAGACTCGAGGCTACGTGCTGCGCCGCCAGGGCAGCTGGCCCGAGGCGCTCGAGGCGCTCGAGCGCGCGCTCGAGCTCAACCCGGTCGACGCCACCGCCGCATCCGAGGTCGCCGAGACCCACGAGGTGGTACGCAATTTCGGCCAGGCCCTCCGTTACTACGCAAAGTCCACCGCGCTCGATCCGGCGCAGACCTACTCCTACTACTCCGCGGCGCGGGCGCACTGGCTCAGCGGCGCCCCCCTGACCGAAGCCCGCTCGCGGCTCGAACAGATGCCCGACACCACCGAAGCGGTGGCGCCGCTGCTCTTCTGGTTCTGGCAGGAGATCTACGAGGGCCGGAATGAAGCGGCGCTCGAGCGCCTCGCCGACTCCTCGCTCGAGCAGCTCGAGTACTGGGACGGCTTCTGGCCACGCGCCCTGCTCGAGGCTCAGGCTCACCGTCTCGCCGGCCGCCAGGCCGAGGCGCTGGAGGCCTTCGAGACAGCGCGCGGCGTGCTGGAGGCCGAGGTCGCTCTCAAGCCCTGGGACCCGCGGCGCCAGAGCGCCCTCGGGCTCGCCTACGCCGGGCTCGGCATGGCCGACCCGGCTGTCGAAGCGGCTCGCCGCGCCACCGAGATCTATCCCCTCTCGAAGGACGCCTACTCGGGCACGATCGCACACCTGGAGCTGGCGCTGGTCCTGACGATGGTCGGCGACCTCGACGGCGCATTCGTCGAGCTCGAGAGGCTCCTGTCGATTCCCGCTTCGGTCACCGTGGCTCTGCTCGAGCTCGACCCCCGCTGGCAGCCTGTGCGCGACGACCCACGCTTCGCCGGCCTCGCCGAGGCCTACCGCCAGCCGGAGCGCCTCTAGCCAACGCGGCTAGGCTTCCGCCGGCTTCATCGCCCCGGCGACCAGCACGTCGCCCTTCGCGCCCTGGGCTTCGACCAGCCGGGCTCTCCTGACGTCGATCCTCGCGAACCCGGCCGCCGCGAGGATCTCGGCGAGCTCGTCGGCGTCGTAGAGCCGAACGTCCCATCCGCCGTCCCAGAGGACTTCGTCGGTGGCCGCCAGCACGTGGCGCTCGTGGACCTCGAGCCGCCTCGTCTCCGCCCGCCAGCGCGAGCGGAACTCACTCACCAGCTTCTCCCCGTTCGCGCGGGTGCGCTCCTCGCTCTCGACTGGGCGAATCGAGGCCAGGTACGGCTCACGGTCCGGCAGATCGAAGCCGAAGAAGCCCCCGGGCCGGAGCGAGCGCTCGACCCGCTCGAGGATCCTCCGGTTGCGGCGCTCGGAGAAGAAGCCGAAGCTCTTGCCGAGCAGCAACGCACTCTCGAACGAGGCGGGCACGAAGGGCGGTCCCTGGAGATCGGCGCACACCCACGCCGGCGGGCGACGGGGCCTGGGCTCGCTCGCGGCGATCGCCGAGGCGATGCCCAGAAGTCCGACGGAGAGGTCGAGGCCGACGACCCTCTGGCCGCGACGGGCCAGCAGGCGGCCGTGTCGCCCGGGGCCGCAAGCGAGATCGAGAATCGGAGAGGTGATCGAGGTCCCCAGCCGTCGCGCCGCCGCTTGGACCAGATCCACCTCCTGCCGGGTCAGCTCGGGGTTATTGAAGATCGGACCTTCGGTCTCGTAGAAGACCAGCGGATCGGTGCGGTAGGCCGCGGTCCAGTGCTCACGCGGCGAGTCGTCGTCAGCCGTCACGCAGTGCCTACTCGTGGGCGAAGATCGACGCACCGAATCTTCTGGGCCCGGAGTGCGTAGTGCTCATTGATGGGTCCCGTAGAGGAGGTCGACATGGAGAAAAGCTGGATGCCCACCGTTTCCGGAGTGCTGTGCATCATCACCGGCTGCCTGGCGCTGTTCGGCTTCCTGATGATGGCACTCTTCGCGTTCTTCTTCTTCAACGCGCCCGAGTTCGACGTCGACGAGTTTCCCTTCCAGTTCGTCAGGTTGGCGTTCGGAATCGGGGCGATCGGCGCACTCGTCCTCGGCTGGGTATCGATCTTCGGCGGCGTCTCGGCGCTGCAGCGCCGGCGCTGGGGCTGGGCGCTGGCGGCCGCCATCAGCTCGACCCTCATCTGCCCGCCGCTCGGCGTGGCGGCGATCATCCTGATCATCCTCGCGGAAGAGGAGCTCAAGGCCACGACCTGACGGCCGTACGGGCAGCTCACTCCCAACTCTGGCGATGCACACCCCGCACCGCGCGCCCCGACGGGTCGGCATGGTCGGCGAACGCGGCATCCCACTCGATAGCCGCCGCCGTGCTGCACGCGATGCTGGGGCCGCCGGGCACCGTTCCGACCGCAGCTTCCGACGGGAAGTGCGACTCGAAGATCTGCCGATAGAGGAAGGCCTCCTTGGTGGCCGGCGTATTGACCGGAAAGCGAAACGCCGCGCGCGCGAGCTGGCGATCGCTGATCTCGTGGTCGGCGTGGGCGCGCAGTGAATCGATCCAACCGTAGCCGACCCCGTCCGAGAACTGCTCCTTCTGACGCCAGAGGATCTCGGGCGGCAGCAGGCCCTCGAAAGCCTGTCTCAAGATGTGCTTCTCCATGCGTTCCGGGCCGGTCATCTTGTCCGCGGCGTCGATCGACATCGCGACCTCGAGGAACTCCCGATCGAGGAACGGCACCCGCGCCTCGAGACCCCAGGCAGCGGTCGACTTGTTGGCGCGCAGGCAGTCGTAGAGGTGCAGCTGGTCGAGCTTGCGCACCGTCTCCTCGTGAAACTCGACCGCGTTCGGCGCCTTGTGGAAGTAGAGGTAGCCGCCGAAGATCTCGTCTGCACCCTCGCCGCTCAACACCATCTTGACGCCCATCGCTTTGATGCGCCGCGCCATCAAGTACATCGGCGTCGACGCGCGCACCGTGGTGACGTCGAACGTCTCGAGGTGGTAGATCACGTCGGAAAGAGCGTCGAGCCCCTCCTGCACGGTGTAGACGAACTCGTGGTGAACGGTGTCGATCGCCTCGGCAGCGATCCGCGCCGCGCTCAGATCGGGGGAGCCCTCGAGGCCGATCGAGAACGAGTGGAGCCGCGGCCACCAGGCCTCGCTGCCGCCGCCGTCTTCGACTCTTCGCCGCGCCAGGCTGCGGGCGACCGCGGCCACCACCGACGAGTCGAGCCCGCCGGAGAGGAGAACGCCGTAGGGCACGTCGCTCATCAGCTGTCGCTCGACGGCGGCTACGAGACCGGCCCGCAGGGCCTCGCGCTCGACGCCCCGGCCGGCCGTCGCCTGGTAGTCCCGCCAGCCCGGCTCGTAGTAGCGCACGGGCTCCCCGATCTCGCTATCGAGATAGTGGCCGGGTGGGAAGACCTCGATCGAACGGCAGGTGCCCTCCAGCGCCTTGAGCTCCGAGGCTACGAGCAGATGGCCGTCGGCGTCGCGCCCGGTATAGAGCGGGTTGACGCCGATCGCGTCGCGTGCGATCAGGTAGCGGCCGCGTCGCCGGTCGTAGAGGGCGAACGCGAAGATTCCGCTCAGGTCGTTCAGGAAATCTACGCCGCGCTGCTCGTAGAGGGCGAGGATGACCTCGCAGTCGGAGCAGGTCTGCAACTGGTAGGGCCGCTCGAGCGAGTCCTCGAGTGCGCGGTGGTTGTAGATCTCGCCATTGACCGCCAGCACCACCTGGCCGTCGGGACTGAAGAGGGGCTGAGCGCCGTGCTCGATGTCGACGATCGCCAGCCGCTCGTGCGCGAGGATCGCCCGCTCGCCCTCGAAGAGGCCGCTCCAGTCCGGGCCGCGGTGGCGCTGGCGCCGCGACAGCTCGAGCGCCAGCCGCCGCAGTCCGACGGAGCCGGGGGCGATGTCGAAGATGCCGAGAATCGAGCACATGCAAACGGCGGCCCGGTCAGCCTCCGAAGCGGCTCTCGACCGACTCGGCGCCGGGTTTGAAGCTGCCGGGTGCAGGCTCGGCCTTGCGGCTGCTCTTCAACACCGAGCTCTTGACCAGCTCACCGTTTTCGTACTCCTCGAGGATCACGGGGAAGCCCTCGGCATAGTCGAAGAGATCCGGTGCGGAGGACTCGCCCACGCCTTTGGGGATACCGGGGCCGGTAGAGGTGCTTTCGGCCGTCAGCTTCGAGAGCTCGCGTTGGAACTCCTGAAGCGCGATGAGCGCCTGGCCCGTTTGACGACCGCCCTCGAGATTGGCCCAGTCGGTCACCCAGACGGTCGCGATCTTCTCACCGCCGCGCAGCGCGTCATACCGCACGCAGGGGTAGCCTTCCTTCTCGCGAACGGCACCCTGCACCCACTCGATCGGGGCCGCCGCGACCTCGCCCTCGCGCGGCCCGTACCGCTTCTCGAGATCGGCCAGCGCCCGGGCGCGCGCGTCGGGATCGGCGATCCTCTCGGCCGTCTTCCAGGCCCGCTCGATCGCCTCCGGGCTCATCACGCGGCCCTCTTCGGGCTGCGCCTGGCTCTCCATCACCTTGGCGAGGCCCGCCCGGTCGACGACGAAGTGCTCGCTGTCTCCCATCAGGAAGATCATGCGCGGGTTGGCTCGCTCGCCGCGGAAGATCATCACCTGGTCGCTCGTCTTCCGCGTGAGTGCCGGCTGCTCGATTCGCAGGTCGAGGCCCTCGACCAGGATGCGCATCGTGCCGACCTTGTCCCGCCGATGGTCGGTCACCTCGATCTCGGTCTCGGTGCCCGCGCTCACGGGCGCGGCGATCAGGGCCGCAAGTAGCGTGAGAGCGGCGAACGGGCGGATGTCGAATCTCGTCATGTTCATCTCCTTCGGATAGAAAAGGTCCAAAAAGCATCTGGATGATCGACCGCCACCCGCCGCCTGTCAAGGCGCGCCGGCCAGCCGGTATGCTCCCAATGTTGAAACCGGTGGACTGGCAACCTCCCGAGAGCTGGCGGCGCATCCGGACGATCGACGCGCACGCGGCCGGCGAGCCCTTCCGGGTCGTCGTCGGCGGCATCCCGGAGACCCGCGGCGGCTCGATCCTCGACCGGCGGCGCTGGGCGCGCGAGCACCTCGAGCACGTCCGCCGGGGCCTGATGTGGGAACCTCGCGGCCACGCCGACATGTACGGCTGCATCGTCACCGAGCCGGCGTCCGAAGAGGCCGACTTCGGCGTGCTCTTCCTGCACAACGAGGGCTACAGCACGATGTGCGGCCACGGCATCATCGCCATCACCAAGGTGGCGATCGACACCGGGATGGTGGCCGCCGCGGAGCCCGAGACGGTGCTCAGGATCGACACGCCGGCCGGTCTCGTCGTCGCGCGCGCCCGGGTCGCCCGGGGCCGTGCGGGGCGCGTTACCTTTCGCAACGTGCCCGCGTATGCGGTGGCGCTGGGCTCCGAGATCGAGCTGCCGAAGATCGGCCCGGTGATCTACGACCTCGCCTTCGGCGGCGCCTTCTACGCCGTGGTCGAGGCCGATTCGGTCGGCGTGCGCTGCTCGCCGGAGTCGACCCGCCGGCTGATCGACCTCGGCATCGCGATCAAGCGAGAGATCGCCGGAAGCCTCGAGATTCGCCATCCGTCGGGCGAGGACCTGAGCTTTCTCTATGGCGTGATCTTCGTCGAGCCCGCGGCTCCGACCACCGGAGTCCACAGCCGCAACGTCTGCATCTTCGCCGACGGCGAGGTCGATCGCAGCCCGACCGGCACCGGCGTGAGCGCCCGCATGGCCATCCTGCACGCGCGCGGCGACCTCCAGGTGGGCGAGCGCATCGTCGTGGAGAGCCTGATCGGCACCCGCTTCGGCGGCGCCATCGCCGAGAGCACCCGCTTCGGTCCCTACGAGGCGATCGTCCCCGAGATCGACGGCGAGGCGTTCATCACCGGCAGGCACGAGTTCGCGTTCGACCCCGCCGATCCGCTCGCCGAGGGCTTTCTGATCCGCTAGTCTGATCATCGCGTGAAGCTGCTTGCCCTGTCGGCCGAGGATCTCCGCCGGGCCCTGCCCATGAGCGACGCGGTGGAGGCCATGAAGGAGGCGTTCGCCGACCTCTCGGCAGGCCGCGCCCTGGTGCCCCAGCGGGCGGTGCTCGACCTCGGCGGCGGCGGGGCGTTTCTCGTCAAGCCTGCCGTGCAGCCGGCGGCCGGGCTGGGCGCCAAGCTGCTGTCGCTGATGCCGGCGAACCGCGAGCGCGGTCTGCCGCTGATCCAGGCGCTGGTCGTGCTACTCGATGCGGAGACGGGATCGCCCGCCGCGCTGTGCGAAGGCGCGTTCCTGACCGCGTGGCGAACCGGCGCCGCCAGCGGCGCCGCCACCGACCTCCTCGCCCGGCCTTCGGCTCGTCGCGCCGCGATCTTCGGCGCCGGGGTGCAGGCGCGCACGCAGGCGCTGGCGATCGCCGCAGTGCGCGCGCTCGACGAGATCCGGATCTTCGCGCGGACCGCCTCGTCGCGGGAAGCCTTCGCTTCCGAGCTCGACCGTGTGCTCGACGCCCGGGTGGTCGCCGCAGACTCCCCGGCGGCGGCCATCGAAGGCGCCGAGATCATCTGCGCCGCGACCACCTCGACGGTGCCCGTTTTCGACGGCGCGGCCGTCGCCGAGGGCTGCCACGTCAACGGCGTGGGCAGCTACACGCCCGAGATGCGCGAGGTCGACGTCGAACTGGTGCGGCGCTCGCGCATCTTCGTCGACTCGCGAAGCTCGGCGCGGCTCGAGGCGGGCGAGCTGATCGAGGCCGAGCGGCAGAAAGCGACCCGCGCCGCCGATTGGGCCGAGCTCGGCGAAGTGGTCGAGGGGACGCAACCGGGGCGCACCGGCGAGCGCGAGATCACCTTCTTCAAGTCGGTCGGCGTCGCCGTCCAGGACGTCGCCGCCGCATCGGCGGCGTTGACCCGGGCCAGGCGGCTCGGCCTCGGCACCGAGATCGAGCTTTGAGAGATCGAAAGGAGCAGCTCATGATCCACCGTTTCGGGCGTACAGCCCCCCTCGTTCTCCTCTTGGCCGGCTTCGTCACCGTCGAGCACGCCGCGGGACAGCGAACGGTCAAACCGGTCCTGCACGGCCAGCGCTGGGTGGCCATCACCGGCAAGCCGCTCGCCGCCACCGCCGGCGCCATGATCTTCACCCGCGGCGGCAACGCGGTCGACGCCGCCTGCGCCATGCTCGCGGCGACCTCGACCATGTGGGACACGCTCGGCTGGGGTGGCGAGACCCAGGCGTTGATCTACAACCCCCAGACCGGCGAGGTGAAGGGGATCAACGCCCTCGGCGTCGCACCCTCAGGGGCCACGGCCGAGCTCTTCCGCTCCAAGGGAATGCGCTATCCGCCGGAGTTCGGGCCGCTGGCCGCGGTCACGCCCGGCACCCCCGGCGGCCTGATGGTGATGCTGGCGGAGTTCGGCACCCAGAGCCTGGCCGAGGTGCTGGCGCCGGCGATCGAGATGGCGGCCGGCTACCCGATCGAGCGCTCGCAGGCCGACAACATGGAGCGGCGCAAGGAGATCCTGGCGCAGTGGCCGAGCTCGCGGAAGGTCTTCCTTCCCCACCTCGAAAACGACGATTCGCAGGAGCGGGCGGCCCCCTACCCGGGCGAGATCTTCCGCCAGCCCGATCTGCTCGCCACGCTCGAGAAGCTGATCGAGGCGGAGCGGCAGGCCCTGGCCGGCGGGGCGACGCGCGAGGCGGCGATCGAGGCCGCCTACGATCGCTTCTATCGCGGCGACATCGCTCGCGAGCTCGTCCGCGGCGTCCAGGCCGAAGGCGGCCTCATGACGCTCGAGGACCTCGACCGCTGGCGGGTTCACGTCGAGGAGCCGGTCACGACCGAGTACAAGGGGATCGAGGTCTTCAAGCTCACCCACTGGGTGCAGGGCCCGGTCATGCTGCAGACGCTCAACATCCTGGAGAACGTCGACCTCGAGGCGCGCGGCTACAACAGCGCGCGCTACATCCACGCTCTCTACCAGGCGATGAACCACGCCTTCGCCGACCGCGACTTCTACTACGGCGATCCCTACACTCCGCCCGAAGAGCCGATCGCCGGGCTCCTGTCGAAAGAGTACGCGCGGCGGCGCTTCGAGGGGATCGACTGGGAGAAGAACGACGAGAGCGTGAAGCCGGGCGACCCCTATCCCTTCCAGAGCGGCGAAAACCCCTTCCTCGACCTCCTCGAGCGCTGGACGCCGATCCCCCCGGCGGGCGACGCGGAGGGAGAAGCCGGCTGGCAGCAGACGCGGATATCGACCGACGACGAGGCCTTCACCGCCGGCACCACTTCGATCCAGGCCGCCGACGCCGACGGCTGGGTGGTCTCGATCACCCCGAGCGGCGGTTGGATCCCCGCCTTCATCGCCGGCGACACCGGCATCGGCCTGTCGCAGCGGATGCAGAGCTTCGTCCTCGACGAGCGGCTCAACCCGTATAACGTCGTCGCTCCCGGCAAGCGGCCGCGCGCGACGCTCACGCCCGGGATGGCGCTCAAGGACGGCAAGCCCTACCTCTCCTTCGCCGTCCAGGGCGGCGACACCCAGGACCAGAATCTCCTCCAGTTCTTCCTCAACGTGGTCGAGTTCGGCATGAACGCCCAGCAGGCGGCCGAGGCCGCCAACATCACCAGCTACCAGATGCAGTCGTCGTTCGGCGCCCACAAGGCCGAGCCGGGGCGCCTGGTGGTGCGCGACGACACGCCCCCCTGGGTCGTGGCCGAGCTCCGCGCGATGGGCTACGAGGTCGAGACCCGCGCCCGCACCTCGGGGCCGATCACCGCGATCGAGTTCGACGCCGAGCACGGCACGATGTGGGGGGCGGCCAGCGACTACGGCGAGGACTACGGAGTGGCCTGGTAGCCGACCGGTACGCCGACGAGAGCCCGGCTAGTTGCTGTCGCAAGCGCTGGTGAACATCACCGCCTGGCTGCGCCCGCGCCGCCTGCCCGAGCCGAGGTACTGCACGCTCTCGACGTACGAGCTCTTGACCTCGCCCCCGTAGTTCAGGTTGAAGTAGACCCACCCGCTCTTGAACGGAAGGCTCAGCTCGCCGGCGCCGATCTTGTAGAGACCCGTGGCTGCGGGGAAAGCGGAAACGGTGGACCCACCTTCGGGGATCTCCATGGGCGTGCCGTCGGCCTCGAAGCCGACGATCTGGGTCTGCTCCAGGGGGTACCAGTCGAGCTCCTCGGGAGCTCCGCAGGTGAACCTCTGGCCACCGGGAGTCTCGCGCCAGACCACCACCCAGCTCTGGTCCTTGGAGGTCCGGGAATAGCGTGCCCCCCAGGTGCTTCCGAGCGGCTCCGAACCACCGTTGCCGCTCTCGACGTGGACGAGCGGGACCGTCTCGCCGTACTTGCCCCTCTGGCTCAGGCGGCTCACCTCGGCAAAGATGGTGCCGCCACCGACCACCTCGATCGTGATGTAGCCTCGCGCGCGATTGCCTCCCAGATCTTGGGCGGCGCATTCGTCGTCCCAGGGCTCGACCGGCTTGCCGGAATGCGCGGCGCGGAGAGCCGGACCGTCGGCGCCCAGGCCCAGGGGATCGGCGCCGTCCTCGATGCCGGGGAGCACGCCGCGAAAGATCTCGTGCACGGGGATGTCGATGGAGGCCCACCCCGCGAGTGGGATGTCCCAGCCGACGGTGGGTACGGAGAGGTCGGTCCAGACGAGGACTGTGACCACGATCGGGTCCCCGGATAGGGTGACGTTCTTGAGATGAATTGTCGTCACCTCGGCCTTGCGCGGATTCGCGAGCTTCTTCAGAT
>JAHEKO010000057.1:10226-13521 GCA_024638355.1 Acidobacteriota bacterium | reverse complement strand
GCTTTCGGCTAGCGGTGCCGAGGTAGATGCCGAGCCACTTGACGCCCTGCGAGACGATCCACTGCGCCACGAAGAGCGGCGTCAGGGCGGTCGACGCGGCGACGACGATGGCCGCGTCGGTCGCGCTGTAGAGCGCCCAGGCCCAGAGCCCGATGCGGCGCGCGGCGGGCTCCACCTTTCGTCGCAAGAGGCGCCCGAAGGCGAAGAAGAGCGGCCCGCCCACTAGGATCGAGAGCCAGGGCCCCGAGCGCTCGGCGAAGGCGGCGTAGTGGGCGTGGTCGCGGCCCGGATCGATGGCCACCGAGTAGAAGTAGACCAGCCCGACGTGGGCGGCGATAAGAAGCAGGTGGCCTAGCCACCAGATGCCGACGGTCCAGGCGATGGCCTTGGCCGGGGAGGGCTGCTCCATGATCGCTCCTTTCGGTCTGCTCGGGTCGCTTCGGGCTTCGATTCCGCCTACAGGCTAGCTCATGCCGGACGAGCGGACTCAGAACCTGAAGGTCGCCACGGTCTGGAGCTGGCGAGCCTTGCCGCGCGACCTGTCCTTGTTTCTCCGTTCCCCCTGGAGGAACTCGATGCCGATGTCGATGGAGGAGATCGGCGACCAGATCAGGTTGAAGGTGAAGCGCTGGGTGCGGTCGTAGGCGTTGGGCTGTTGGAAGTCGAAGTTCTCGACGTTGACCAGCCCGTAGACGAACGTCGAGCGCAGGTCGCGGAGCCAGCCGTAGACGTCCGTTCCCCACCAGTGCTGAAACGCGACGTAACCGCCGAACGCCGGCAGCGGCCGGAGCTCGCCCTGGGGATCGAACACGCCGTCCTGACCGCCGACCGATTCCAGATCGTTGATGTAGCGGCCGATCCCCTCGCCGTAGTTGAGCTGGAATTTGATGTTGTCTCGGTCGTTGTATCTCAGCTTGATCGAGCCGCTCGTGCTGACGCCCCAGGCGGATTCGCGCACGCGCTCACCCGAGCCCAGCGTGGCGGTGCCCACCAGCTGGCGCACCAGGATACCGCTCTGGAGGTGCCCCCATTCGCGATCGCTGCCGATGCGTGCGATCAAGTCCGGGAACAGGCTCACGCCCTCGCCGCCGCTGACGTCGGGGGTGGGGTCTTCGAAGCTCACCGCGATTCTCCGACCCTTGTCGGAGACGGTGCTCCAGCGGACCATCGGTTGACGGAAGTTGATCTGGCCGTTCAGGCCCTCGAAATCGAGGTCTTCGGGGCGCGCCCGCAGGTCCGCGAGGGTCGACCAGGTCTGGCCGATCAGGAACTCCCTGTATTGCCCGTAGGCGTGCCGCAGCCGGTAGTTGTCGCTCGCTCCGGAGCCGGCGAAATCGCCTTCGAGAAAGGCCCGGAACTGGCCGACGCTGGAGTCCATGCGCAGGTCGAGGTTGAGCCGGGAGCGTTTCGCCGAGATGGTGAATCTGCGGGCTTCGTCGGCCTTCTCGGTTCCCTCGGCCGGGATCGAGCCGACGATGAAGCGATCGTCGGAGCCGATCGCGTCGAAGGACTCGACCAGGCCGAGCCGCACGAAACCGCCCAGCCGGGCGGCCAGGTTGGTGCCCGGGAGCCGGATCGAGCCGGGGAACTCGCCCGCGCGCTGGGCGTCCTGCGGGGTGTCCGGCGGCTTCTCCAGGACCTCTTCGACCTTGCTCAGGCGCTCGCGAATGGCGATCTCCCTCTCGGTCAGCTCGCGCGGCGCCTGCGCCATCGACATCTCGTCGACCCGCGACTGGAGTGCCTCGAGCACCTGCCGTTGGTCGTCGAGCTGCCGCGCCTGGCCGTCGATCTGCTCCCGCTGCCGGCGGATCTGTTCGCTTTGAGCCTCGATCAGGCTCTGCTGGCGAGCGAGGATGTCGCGGACCTCCTCGATCCCCGACGGATTCTGCTGAGCTCCGAGAGGAGCCGTGGCGGCGGCGAGGGTCAGGGCGAGAGCCGCCTTCAGGGGGCGGCGCATCAGAAGGCTTCGTGTCGTGAGCTGCATGGCTTTGTCTCCAAGTCCCGGCAAATCGTGGAGTCGTCAGAGCACGCCTCGGGCGCCCGGCGTCGAGCGGAGCTCCGGCCGTCCCCAGGCGCTACCGGCTGAGAGTAGTCGAAAGTCGTCGCCGAAACAGTGAATCGCCTCGCCGCTTCGGCCCTCCGCACGAGCCCGCCAACCCTATCGCCAGGCGCTGCCAATCTGGATATAGAACGCCCACTCCTCGGGTCCGCGGGCCGCGTCGATACCCGCCCACAGCCCCACTCGGCGCGCCAGCAGGTAGCGAAAGCCACCGCCGCCGGCGTAGATGTCCGAGGCGTCTTTCTGACCGTCGGTGCCGCCGGTCGATCCCGTTCCGCCGAACCCGACCAGCGACCAGCGACGATGAACGCGCCAGCGTGCTTCGAGCTCGAGGGAAGCGGCGCTCTTTCCCTGGTAGCGGAGGGCGGGGACGCCACGCAGGCGGATGAAAGGCAGGCCGTAGAATGGCGACACGCCATCGGTCGTCTGAGCGAACAGCCGGGCGCCGAGGAAGACCTTGTCGCCGCGCACGGGGTGAAAGACCTTCAGGTCGAGGTCGAGCTGCTCGTAGTCGAAGTCGCCGCCCAGGGACTCGCGGTGGACGGTTCCCTTCAACAGCATCTCGTAGCCCTGCAACGGGGTAAAGAGGTTGTCCCGGCTGTCGTAGTAGACCAGCCCCGAGAGGCCGGCGTTGCGCGAATCGAGGGACGCCGGGTCCACCCCCGGGACCTCGGAGTCGACCTCAAAGGCCGCCTCGGCATCCAGGTAGACGTACGAGCCCCCGAGGAACCAGTTGCTCGTTCCGAGGCGAAACCTGAGGTCCTGGTAGAGGATGCCGCCCATGATCTCGAAGTCGAAAGGATCGCTGTCGACGTAGAAGCTCAGGTTGAGCTCCGTCACGGCCAGGGCTCCGGTATAGCGAATCCGGTCCCTGCGCCAGGAGCCGAAGTGCCCGGCGCCCAGCGCCCAGCTGCCGTTGGAAGTGAGAAGTGCGAACCCTGCGGTGGCGCTTGGCGGTAGCCGCTCTTCGGGCGGCAGAAGCTCGCCGTTCTCGTCGACGAGCTTGTTTTCGCCGTGCACGAAGATCGGCGCGATTCCCAGGCCGACCCCGACCGCGGGCTCGGAGACGATGATCGGCATGGGCACGAAACCACCCTCGCTCAGCATGTTCTCGCTCAGGTCGAAGTACGAGTCCTCGGGGTCCCTGAGCCCGGAGAGTAGGCCGCCGGCCGCCGCCGTATACGGCGCTGCCAGAAGCCCAAGGAGCAGCACGACGGCGATCCTCGACGTTCGGGT
>JAHEKO010000057.1:0-10126 GCA_024638355.1 Acidobacteriota bacterium | reverse complement strand
GCTCGGAAGAGCATGAAGGGTGCCAACGAGTCACCCTGCCGGTTCGCCCGCGAATGCGGCCGACACCCGCGGTCCGACCGGTGTGCACGAAATGCCGTCACGGCATTTCGTAACGATCTCGAGGACCGAACCGGCGGTGCGCCCCTGGGCGCTTTGGATCCCCGGTGGAACCGGGTCAGGGCGGGTGGCACTCATCGTGCTTCGTCCGGGGTTGGCGACCCTGGTCAGGGGCGCTCTTCGACGCTCGGGCGTTTCCGCTGGAGAGCTGCCATCCCGTGGAACCAACGGCGAACAGGAAACGAACTGGAGGGGTATGATGAGAAGAAACTTTCTGACGTCTTTCGGACGCATAGTCGCCGTGGTGTTTGCCCTGGCTCTGTTCATGACCGGCCTCGCGCCCGCGACGGCCGAAGAGCATTTGACGGAGCGCTACCAGGCCAACGTCATGGTGGCCGCGGGGGCGGGTGCGGGGAGCGCGACATCGATCGATATCACCATCAAGAGTTGGACGACCGAAGAAGAGCGTGAACAGATCCTGAGCGAGATTATCGAGTCCACCTCGCTCCAAAAGCGCAACCGCAACCGGGCCGTTGCGCGGGCCCTGCGCGGCGCCTCCAAGGTCGGATTCGTGGCACCTCGAGCGAGCCACTCCTGGCCTCTCCACTATGCGCGCGAGTTCAAGTTGGCGGACGGCGGACGGCGGGTGCTCTTGGCGACCGACCGCCCGGTGACCTTCGCCGAAGCCTACGGTAATCTGCAGGCGGGTGACTTCGACGTCACCATCATCGAGCTGAGCTTCGACAAGGATGGTAACGGCGAGGGCATTCTCTCGCTGGGCACCGAGGTCACCTGGAACGCCGAGACCGAGAAGCTCGAGGTCACCAACTTCAGCTCGCAGCCGATCCGTCTGGGCAACGTCCGCCAGATCAAGTAGGGAGTGGCCGAAGTGAGGATTCGCAATAGAAGCCAAGGTCTCGGCACATGTGCCGCCCTGGCGGCCGTGATCATCGCCTCGGCCCTGACCACCGGCCCGGCCCTGGCCAAGAAGAAGAAGGTGCACGAACTGCCCGAGGTCACACACGACGGCCTCGAGCTGCTACCCGACAGAAAGGTAGCCGCGGCCTGGGTCAAGCCCGGAGCCGACTTCAGCACCTACGACAGGATTCTGATCCTCGACACCTATGTGGCGTTCAAGAAGAACTGGGTGCTCATGCACAATAGCGGCAGCGTCCAGCGCGTGACCAACCGTGATGTCGAGCGCATGAAGCGGGATATGGCCGAGCTGTTCCGGGAAGTGTTCGTCAAGGCGTTGGACACCGAAGGCGGCTACCCGGTAGTCGAGAGCGCGGACACCGACGTGTTGCTGTTGCGGCCGGGAATCATCGATCTCGACGTCACGGCGCCTGATCTGAAGACCGCGAGCCGCACCTATAGCTACGCGGCGTCGGCCGGCGAAGCGACGCTCTATCTCGAGCTCTTCGACTCGGTAAGCGGCGAGATTCTGGCCCGGGTGCTCGACCGTAAAACGGCGGGCAACCGTAGCGGCTTCATGCAGTGGACCAACGCGGTGTCGAATCGAGCGGCGGCGGAAGAGATCCTCGGCGAGTGGGCGGGTCTGCTCAAGAAACGGCTCGACGAGGTCCACGGAAAGGAACGAGACTAGGCGCAACGGCATGAAATGCCGTGGCGAAACCCCGGCGTATCTCGCGGCGCCCCAACGCGAGCCGACGGCGCCGTCCTCTTGCGGAGCGGCCCGTGAGAGAGGCGGTTATCTGACGCTCGGCTCAGCTCGCGGCTGAGCGGACGACCCCCAGCTTCTTCATCCGCGAGCGCAGCGTATTGGCGTGCAGCCCGAGCTTCTCGGCCGCCCCTCCGGCGCCCGCTATCTGCCCGTGGCAGATATCGATTACCGCCCGAATGTGCCGGCGCTCCAGCTCGTCGAGGGTGAGCACACCGTTGCCGTCGACCGAGGCGGGAGCCTGCTTGATCGCCTGCGCCTCGTTCACTCGTAGCGGTTCGGCGAGTCTGAGCACCTCTTGCGGCGAGGCGAGGGCGGCTCGTTCGACGACGTGCCAGAGTTCGCGCACGTTGCCCGGCCAGGGATGGTTCTTCAGCCGACGGAGGACCTCGGTGGGCACTTCTTCCACTTTGACGCTCCGCTTCTCATTGACTCGTCGCAGGAAGTGAAAGACCAGTGGGGGGATGTCTTCCGTTCGCTCGCGCAGCGGCGGCACGGTGATGGGATAGACCTCGAGGCGATAGAAGAGGTCCTCGCGGAAGCGGCCCGCCGCCACCTCCTCGCGGAGATCGCGGTTGGTCGCCGCGATCAATCGGACGTCCGCACGGATCGTCGCGCTGCCTCCCACGCGTCTGAGCTCGCTCTCCTCGAGCACCCGCAAAAGCTTGGGTTGAACCTCGAGCGGCAGCTCACCGATCTCGTCCAGGAAGAGCGTACCGCCATCGGCGAGCTCGAAGCGACCCTGCCGCCGGCGGTCGGCGCCGGTGAAGGCTCCTTTCTCGTGGCCGAAGAGCTCGCTGTCGACGAGGCTCGGCGCCAGCGCCGCGCAGTTCATCACCACGAAGGGCTTGCTCGCCCGATTGCTGCGCTCGTGGATGGTCCGGGCCACCAGCTCCTTGCCCACGCCGGTCTCGCCCTGGATCAGGACCGACGCCTCGGTACCTGCCACCTGTTCGATCTTGTGCAGGACGTATTGCAGAGCGTCGCTCTCACCGATGATCCCTTCGAAGCCCTCCCGTTGCCCGATCTCTTCGCGTAGGACGAGATTCTCCTCCTCGAGCCGCTCCTTGAGCCGTTCGAGCTCATCCACCGTACTCTTCAGCTCTTCGAGCGCCCGGTCTCGCTCGCTCTCGGCCCGCTGCCGCTCGGTCACGTCGGCTCCCAGGCTCAAGGCGCCCTGAAACTCGCCGTCGGCGTCGTGGAGGGCGACGTAGCGCCATTCCACCACGCGCCGCTCCCCGTCCGCCCCGATCAGGGTCCGGCGCGATGCTCCCTGCTTCGACTCCTCGGCGAGGCGGGAGAACGACTCGACGGCGGCGTCTCGCTCTTCGGGCGCGACCAGCTCCGCAAACGGCTTGCCGACCGACTCGGCCGCGGATCGGTCGAGGAGCTCCTCGAAGTACGGATTGACCTCTCGCACCCGCCCGTCCGGGGCGATCCGCAGTACGAAGAGCTGCGCCGTCTCGACCAGCTGGCGCCAGCGCTGCTCGTTGGCCCTGACCTCATCTGAGAGCTCCGCGGATCGGGCCACCGAGGAGCTGAGCTCCCAACTCATGAAGGCGACGATCAGAAGAAACGCGAAGGGGTGCAGGGGAGGCACGCTCCACCAGCCGAGGTCCATCGGGATGATGGCGAGTACCGAGAAGCTCAGCAGGATGAAGCCGGCGCCGAGCCATCTGGCGAGATGGCGCTGACCGCTCCGCACGAGACGGAGGGTCGTGTCGAGCAGCAGCAACAGGAAGGCGACATTGGCGGCGTCGCCCACGACTCGCCACCGCCCCGCCTGACCAACGCCGAAGTTGATCGATTCTCCCCAGGGGAATGTCACCTGTCGCAGCATCAAAGAGGGGAGCGCCGAATACGTCGTCTCCCGCAAAACGAAGCCCTGAATCGCGGTGGCGGCGAGAAGGCTCAGGACGACCACGAGCAGCGAGCGCCGCACGGCCCCGGTTCGGGCGGTGAGAAAGAGCGCCAGCAGCGCGAGAAACGAGGTGATCGTCAGCCCCTGCCACGGAAGGATCGCCAGGAGCTCCTCTGGGCTCTGCACGGTCACGAAGCGCCGCTCCACGAAGAACGCGTCGATCGCGGCCGCGAGCGCGCACGCCGCGAAGAGCAGATGCGTCCGACGTTCCGGGCCGCGAGTCGCCAGCAGCAGCCACTCGGCGGCGACCATGGTGCAGGCGACCGCGGCGACGAGGTAGCCGGTAAAGATGACACTCACGAAAGCCCCCTCCCTGTCCCTCTTCCAGGATGCATCGCTGAATACGGAGTATTTCACGGAACAGTGCTGGTCTGCGGTAGCCGATAGCCGCCGGTACCGAGCCTGAGCGACCGTCCCATCGTTCGCCGGCGAGACTCGGCGGATACGAGATGCCGTCACGAAATCTCGTACCGAGTCGGTAGCAGTGAGGGCGGAGGGTCGTAGAAGAAGGCCGCCGCAGTGCAGTATCTGTCGTCCTTTCAGTACCTTGCGCGGCGGCTCGGACTCCATATACCGGTTGGCACTCGCCCTGCACTACCGGTTAGCGTGCCCAACTTCGAGGCGGGTCGAGTGGAGGACGCACGGGGCCTCATGCTTGTTGTGAAGACGAGTCCGGCGAGCCGCCGCGAGCTCCTCATTGCGCTCGAGGAGTTTCGCCAGCGGGTGCTCTCCGAGTCCGGCTGCCTCGGCTGCCGGGTGCTCGAGGACGCCACACATGTCGACCAGCTTGTCTGGACCGAATGGTGGGTCGACCAGGCCCACGCCGACCTGGCGACAGAGCGGCCCCGCTTTCGGGCGCTGGTCGGGGCGGTCAAGCTGCTCGGTACGGTCGAGACTCTGGCCTGGCTCTGCCGACGAGAGGGCCCCGACCTGGGTACCTCCGGCAGAGAAGGCTCGGGCGGCCCCGACTCTTCGGAGCCAGAGAACTGAAGAGAACCTGAAAGGAAACGGAACCATGGATAAATCACCCCAAGTGCTCTTGACGATCCTCCTTCTCAGCCTGGTTGCGCTCCCGGCGGCGGCGCAGACCGTCCACGTCGACTACGACAAGTCGGTCGACTTCGACAGCCTCCGCTCCTTCGCCTGGGCGGAGACTCCGGAGACCTCGATCCGCGGCGAGTCCCCGCTGACCCATTCGCGGATCAAGAACGCGATCGAACACCACCTCGCCGAGGCCGGGCTGGTGGAGGACGCCGAGCAGCCGGACATCTACGTCACCTACCACACCTCCTCCAGGGAAGAGGTGACCTACCACACCTCCAGCTTCGGCGCCGGCTACGGCGGTGGCTGGGACTACGACCCCTATTGGGGCGGCCGCGGCATGTCGACCTCCACGACGACGGCCAACACCTACGAGCGCGGCACCCTGATCATCGATCTCTGGGATGCAAAGTCCAAGGAGATGGTCTTCCGCGGCTCGGCGAGCGCGGTGGTTTCGCCGAATCCCGACAAGGAAGAGAAGCAGATCTACAAGGCGATCAAGAAGATGGTCAAGGAGTTCGACAAGAAATACAAGAAGAGCAGGTGAGCCGCTTGCAGAGCGAGCCAGCTTTCAGACCATGGAAAAAGATCTCGATGGGAGACCGATAGGAATGAGAAGACAGAAGTCGCAGACAACGCTCACAGCTCTGCTCACCCTGCTGCTGATAGTGCCTCTCACGGCGATTCCCGTCCTGGCCCAGGAAGAGGAGCCGGCAGAGGAGTCGGCCGAGGACCAGGCGAGCCGCGAGGAGAAGGCGCTCGACTCGACCGCCACCCAGTGGTCGTTCCAGTTCGCCTGGCAGGGAATGACCTACAACGACGACATTCTCGACAACGGCCAGATGCGGCCGCCCGGCAACGACGATTTCCTCCAGGCGCGGATCGTGGCGCCGTTCGCATTCGAGAAGTTCACGATCTTGCCGCGGCTGACGATCCGTCACTACGAGAACGCGCAGGGCCAGTCCGGCCTCGGCAATACCGAGCTCTTCGGGCTGATCATCCCCAAGAGCTGGGACTGGGGCTCGGGCCGCTTCGGCCTCGGACCTCTAGTCACCGCGCCCGGCGACAAGAACGTGGCCCGCGACGAGTGGGGCTACGGCTTCGCGATGGCGCTGGTCAACGGCAAGGGCAAGTGGTTCTACGGCGCGCTCCTCACCCAGGTCTGGCGCGCGGTCGATCCGCAGCAGCTGCCGGCGGGGACCAGCGACGCCAATCCGCTGGGCATCGCCCCGTTCCTCAACTATCGCCTGGGCGGCGGCTGGTACATCGGCAACGGCGACATGATCATCAGCTGGAACTGGGATCGGAGCGAGCTATACGTGCCGATCGCCTGCCGCGTCGGCAAGGTGCTCGTGGGGGAGACCTCGAGCTGGAACATCTACGGCGAGTACAAGACCAGCCTTTACAAGAGCAACTGGAGCGGCACGGCGGTGAAGGACTCGATTCGGGTCAACGTCACCTACTCGATTCCGGTGGGGTGAGCACGGATCGATAGCTGGAGACCCCTTCTGGGGGAATCAGGAATGGCAAGGAGGAACGGACAATGACACGCAGCCATCGAATCACCTCGATCGTCGGTGCAAGCCTGGTCGTGGCGCTAGTTACAGCACAGGCCCACGCCCAGTTGGAATTCAAGGGAAAGATCGGCCGAACGCTGGAAGACTCAGAGCAGTACTGGCCCGAACCGGTCAAGCCGCCGGAAGGGGCGCCGAACGTCCTCATCTGGCTGATCGACGACATGGGCTACGGTCACTCGAGCGCCTTCGGCGGTCTGACGCCCATGCCGAGCATCGAGCGCCTCGCGGCCAACGGCCTGCGCTACAACAACTTCCACACCACGGCTCTCTGTTCGCCCTCGCGCGCCGCGATCGCGGCGGGCCGTAACCATCACAGCATCGGCATGGGCTCCCACTCGCTCACGGCGATGGGCTTCCCCGGCTACAACGCCCATCCGCCGGAGACCGCCAAGGGCTTCGGCGACATTCTCAAAAAGGCGGGGTGGTCGACCATGTTCCTGGGTAAGTGGGATCACACCCCGCAATGGGAGTCGACGTTCGCCGGTCCTTTCGACCGCTGGCCCGGGGGCGACGGCTGGGAACACTTCTACGGCTTCATGTCCGGCGACATGAACAACTTCAACCCGATCATGTGGATGGACCAGACCCCAGTGCAGCCCAGCTACGATCAGCCGGGCTACCACGTAAACAAAGACATGGCGGACACCGCGATCCGCTGGATCTCGATGCTGAAGGCCTCGGCTCAGAAGAAGCCGTTCGTCATGTTCTGGGCCACCGGCGCGGTGCACGCGCCGCATCAGGCGCCGCGCAACTGGATCGAGAAGTTCCGCGGCAAGTTCGACATGGGCTATGACGAGGCGCGCGACATGATTCTCGCGCGCCAGCTCGAGATGGGGATCGTCCCGCCGGGCACGAAGCTATCCCCGCGCGACCCCCTGGTCCCGGCCTGGGACACGCTCAACGACGACGAGAAGGCGCTCTATGCGCGCCAGATGGAGGCCTTCGCGGGCCAGCTCGCCTATTCCGATTACGAGTTTGGCCGCATCCTCGACTACCTCGAACGCATCGGCGAGCTCGACAACACGTTGGTCCTCTTCACCTCCGATAACGGCGGCAGCGGAGAGGGCGGCCTCCACGGCACGTTCAACGAGAACGGTTTCTTCAACGGCGTCCCGAACATTCCGTACGAGGTCAACAGCCCCTACATCAACGAGTGGGGCAACCGCGTCGGCGTCTGGCACGTCACGGCCGGATGGACGCAGGCCGGCAACACGCCCTTCCAGTACTACAAGCAATCGTCCTACCGCGGGGGCAATGCCGATCCGCTGGTGATCTCCTGGCCCGCGGGCATCGACAAGAAGCACAACGGCCAGATCCGCACCCAGTACAGCCACATCATCGATATCGCCCCGACCATCCTCGAGGCCGCCGGCGTCGAAGCGCCCGCGATCATCGACGGACACGAGCAGATGCCATTCCACGGCATCGCTTTGAACTACAGCTTCGACGATCCGGACGCGGACGATCGCCGCACCGTTCAGTACTACGAGCTGTTCGGCAACCGGGGAATCTATGCCGACGGCTGGACCGCGGTCACCCTGCACAAGCAGAAGCGGCCGTGGGTGCTCAACGCCGAAGGCAGTCTCGACACGGATGTCTGGGAGCTCTTCAACCTGAGAGAGGACTTCTCGCAGAGCACGAACGTCGCGGACCAGTATCCCGAGAAGCTCGCGGAGCTCCAGGCGATGTTCGAAGTCGAAGCCGAGAAGTACAACGTCTATCCGCTCGACGGCAACGTCGGACCGCGGCTCGCCGCCATGCAGGCCAGGGCCGCGCCGCAGGACAAGGAGCTGGTCTACTACCCACCGGCCGCGATCCGCGTGCACGAGTCCGTTTCGCCACCACTCAAGAACAAGTCCCACGAGTTCATCGCGGAGGTGAACACTCCAGCGCACGGTGCTGACGGCATGCTGGTAACCGCCGGCGGGCGCACCGCGGGCTACGCTCTGTTCGTCAAGAACGGGCACTTGACCTACGTCTACAACTACCTCGGAATCGAGCGCACAATGCTCACCTCTTCCGAGCAGGTTCCGGCAGGAGAGTCCGAGCTCTCGATGAAGTTCACCAAGACCGGCAACTTCGAGGGCGACGTCGAGCTCTTCATCAATGGCAAGAGCGTCGGCAGCACCCACCTCGACAAGACGGTCCCGGCGACCTATTCGATCGAGGAGACCTTCGACGTGGGCGAGGACACCGGCTCGCCGATCATCGAGGACGTCTACGCCGTGCCGTTCCGGTTCGAGCACCTCGACAAGCTCACGGTAAAGGTGGGGGACGACTGAATATTCGTGCCGCAGGGGCACGATTGACGGCGTGCCACTGCGGGAAGAACCGAATAGAAAATTGGATATCGGAGGGAGGTGGACACATGAAGACGAGACCAACGCTGCTAGCGACGATCGCCATAGCGATGCTGGTTGCCACGTCGCCAGCAGTTCAGGCGCAGGGGGCACGGCAGAGTGAGGCAGAGTTCCAAAGCCTGTTGCCGGTTACGGGGACGGTGGAGACCTTCTTCGGCGAGTTCAAGCTCGACCACAGCTTTCCGGCGGTGGGCGAGGCGCAGAGAATCTACGACCTGATGGACCACCAGAGGGCCGCCCAGCTCTACCTCTGGGGCATACCGCTGGTGGGCTTGACGCGCTGGCACCAAGGCTACGTGGACTCCTACCCAGACTACGACTACAACACGATCGTCTATGTAAAGTCATTCAATGAGCGTCGTGGAGTACTCACCGCCAACGAGACCACGGACTACTTCTGGGGCTTCGGGAACACTCGCGGGGCAGCCGTCATCGTGGAGGTACCCAAGGGTCTCGCGGTCGGCCTGCTGCTGGATTTCTGGCAACAGGGCTTCACCGACATAGGCATCTTCGGTCCCAACGCCGGCGAGGGCGGTACCCACGTGATCGTCGGACCGAACACGCCGCCGGACATGGTGCCGGAAGTGGCCGATGGTCAGCTAGTTCACCATATCGACACGGACCAGATGTACTTCCTTGCGCGGATGCTCGGTACGCCGGACGAGGTCAAAGAGCTCAGTAGCCAGCTCATGGTCTACAACTACGGCTCAGAGCCGGCCAACAAGATCATGCCCGGCGAGGACAAGTTCGTCGCCAACTACCAGCCGCGCGGACTCGCGTATTGGGAGTTGTTACATGAAGCCATCAACCGGGAGACGGTCCAGGATCGCGATCGGCTGTTCATGTACTGGCTGAAAACACTGGGCATCGAAAAGAACAAGCCGTTCGAGCCCACCGATCGGCAGAAGAGCATCCTCGAAGATGGCGCCAAGGTGGGCGAGCTCATGGCCAAGACCCTCGTATACAGCGAGCGGCTCGAGGGCGTTCTGCGTCAGAACAACTGGCGCATGATCCTCGGCGGCGAATGGGGAGACGGCATCAAGTACACGCAGCGGATGAAGTACTACGACACCTTCGATCCCCGTGCTCGCTACATGTACGAAGCGATCGTCACGTCTCCCGCCATGACGGTACCCATGCCGGGGAAGGCCCAGGCCTACATCGGCAAATTCGAGGACGAGGCGGGCGAGCGCCTGCACGGCGGCGAGAACTACTTGATCCGCATCAACGGCCCGGTTCCCGCGAAGCTGTTCTGGTCGGTGGTGATCTACGACACCGACACTCGTACGATCATCGATAACCGCGGGGGAGCGGTCGGCGGGAAGGCCACGGTCGGCAGCAAGACGTCCGGCCTGCGCACGAATGCCGACGGTTCCTACTACGTGTTCCTCGGCCCTGACGGGCCGCCCGAGGGTTGGGAAGCCAACCACGTGCAGACCATCCCGGGTCGCGGCTGGTTCCCCTACATGAGGGCCTACGGCGCTGAGGC
>JAHEKO010000470.1 GCA_024638355.1 Acidobacteriota bacterium | reverse complement strand
CCTCAAGCCGCACCTGCCCGAGTTCCAGCCCTACCTGGCGCTGCTGCCGTTCATCGTCGTCCTCTGGCCGATGGTCTTCTACTTCCACGGCCTCTACCAGGCGCGGCGCGGGCGGTCCCGCGTCGACGAGGCGGTGACGGTCCTGGTGGCGATCCTGCTCGCCACGGTGCTGCTCTCGGTGGTCATCACCTGGTACCGCTATCCCGGCTACGAGCGCCCCGACGGCACGATCGATCCCTTCAGCTACAGTCGCGCCTTCCTCGCTCTCTTCGCTTTCCTCGACCTGATCCTGGTGGTCGGCGGGCGCTCGGTGATCCGCAGCGCGCTCTTCCGCATCCGCCGCAGCGGCCACAATCTGCGCCGCATCCTGGTGGTCGGCGCCGGCTCGCTGGGCAAGGAGGTAACGCGCAAGATCCGCGCGCACGAGGAGCTCGGCTTCCAGGTGATCGGCTTCCTAGACGACGACCCGGGCAAGGCCGGGCGGTCGTTCATCGACAGCCCGGTTCTCGGGCCCCTCGACGCCCTCGAAGACGTGCTCGCCTCCCGACAGGTGGACCAGGTGCTGATCACCCTGCCCCTCGACGCCTACAAGAAGACCTTGAAGGTGCTCGAGGCGGTGGCGCGCGAATGCGTCGACGTCAAGCTGGTGCCCGACATCCTCCAGTTCGCCACCCTGCGGGCGACCATGGAGGATCTCGACGGCACGCCCGTCATCAACCTGTCGCAGGTGCCGCTCCAGGGCTGGCACAGCATGGTCAAGCGGGGGATGGACATCGCCGTCGCCGCCGTCGCGCTCGTCGCCCTGCTGCCGTTTCTGCCCCTGGTGGCGCTGGCGATCTGGCTGGAGGATCACGGCCCGATCTTCTACCGGCAGGAGCGGATGGGCCTCGACGGCCGCCCGTTCATGATCCTCAAGCTGCGCTCCATGCGGGTCGACGCCGAGTCGACGACCGGACCGGTCTGGGCGGTCAAGGACGATCCGCGCCGGACCGTTCTCGGCGGCTTCCTGCGCCGCTGGTCGCTCGACGAGCTACCGCAGCTGTGGAACGTGCTGAAGGGCGAGATGTCGATCGTCGGGCCGCGCCCCGAGCGGCCGGCCTTCGTCCACGAGTTCAAGAGCCGCATGCCGCAGTACATGCACCGCCACCGGGTCAAGGCCGGCATCACCGGCTGGGCGCAGGTGCACGGCTGGCGCGGCAACACGTCGATCAAGAAGCGGCTCCAGTACGACCTCTACTACATCGAGAACTGGTCGCTCAAGCTCGACGTCAAGATCCTCTGGATGACCCTGCGGCACGGCCTCAAGGTCAACGCGTACTAGCCGGTCGGGCTCAGGCGGCCTTTCGTAGGGCCTTGCGGACCGTGCCCAGCGCGTCGCGCAGGTCGGCCAGCTCGGCGTCCGACAGTGAGCGCTCGGCGAAGCTCTCCTCGAGGTAGAGCCGTACGATCCGGCGGGCGGCACCGGCGGCGGAGGGGCAGCTCGAAGCGAGCCGCCGCTCGACCTCCAGCGGCGCCAGGGTCTCGACCGGGCGCACGGCGTGGGCGCCCTCCACCCGCTCGGCGTCGGCGCGCAGGGCGCGATAGGCGACCGTCGCGTTCCACGGGGTGCGGGCCCGCCACAGCCAGACGAGGCCGAGGAGCGCCAGCAGCGCCGTCACCACCCATTGAGCGATCGGCGAGGGCGGCTCGCCCGCCTCGAGCGCGCCGCCCTCGACCGCCTCGTCGGGCGACGCCGCCGTCGGCTCCTCGCGGTCGAACCACGCCTGGAGGTCGTGGAAGAAGTCGCGCGCCCGCACCAGCAGGTCGAGCTGATCGATGAGGCCGTAGGTCAACACGTAGCGATCCCAGCGAAACACCAGATAGTCGTAGGCCTGGGTGAGGAGCTGCCAGAGGCCGCCGTCGCCGAGCTGGGGTCGGCCCGCCGGCGGCGTGGGATCGAACGTCCGCCAACCCTCGCCGTCGATCAACGCCTCGACCCAGGCGTGAGCGTTGGACTGGCGCACCATGTAGTAGCCCTCGAGCGGGTTGAGCTCGGCGCCGAGGTAGCCGCTGACCATGCGCGCCGGGACTCCCTGCGACCGCAGCAGCAGCACCATCGAGGTCGCGAAGTACTCGCAGTGGCCGGACCGGCTGTCGAACAGGAAATCCTCCACGGGATTCTGCGGATCGCGCACTCCCAGTTCGAGCGTGTAGGCGTACTCGGTCATCAGGTGGCGCTCCAACCGCCGCACCCGCTCGCCGAGGCCCCCCTCCCCCATCACCGCGAGCGCCAGGGCACTCATGCGCGGCGTGACCGCGGAGTCCTCGAGGTCGAGTCGCGACGCCTGGCTGTCGTCGAGAGCGCCCGCTCCGCCGGGACGACGCAGGCCGACGCGGTAGTCGAACGTCGAAGACGCCGGCCTGGCGAGCGAAACGACGCCGCTGTCGTCCGCCAGCACCGCGGGTACGCGGATGTCGAAGGCCACGGTCTCGGTCGGCAACAGCAGCTCGCGCCCGGTCCCCTTGCTCTGCCACACCTCGAGCCACCGCCCGGCCGCGCCTTCGGCGAGGCGGAAGAAGCCGTCGGCCCCGCGCTCGAGGGGAGCCGTCATCCGCTTCCCGCGGGTCCACCGGTTGCGCTGGAAGAGGTCGTAGGTCGCCGACTTGAATCGCAATCGCGCGGCGTCGAGGCCCGGCCCGGGAGCCGCGAAGCGCAGCACCACCGCGCGACCGGTGCGCACGGAGCCGATGGTGTCGAGGTGAAGACTGCTGGCGAACCCGCCGCCGACCGCGCCGCCGGGGCTGCCGGCCGCCGGCCCGAAGAGGTAGGGCTGCCTGAGCCTCGGCAGGAAGACGAACATCGGGATCGCGCTCGCGAGCACCGTCAGGGCGATGCCGGCGACGAAGCGCCGAAGCCCGAGCTCGCGGTTGAGCGAGGCGCGAGCGCCGTGCTCGGACAGCACGCCGAGAGCGGTCAGGCGGGTCAGCACCAGCAGGCTGCCGAACAGGAAAGCGAGGAGGTAGACGACGACGACCGGATGGACGCTCGTACCCATCGCCGCCAGGAAGAGGTAGAAGATCGCCACCAGGGCATGCCAGTAGTCCCGGTCGCGGCGCAGGGAGAAGAGCTTGACGACCAGGGCGAACAGGATCAGGTGCGTCAGCGATCGCATGAGCTGCTGTCCCTGCCACCAGGTGGAGAGCTCGACGACCAGGATCGGAATGTAGAGAAGACCGAGGAGGTTCATCGCCCATGGCCGGAGGGTGCCGTAGGTCCGGCTCGACACCCGGAACAGGAAGAGCGCCACGGCGAGCCAGAACGCGCTCAGCGACAGCCAGCCGATGACTCCGTTGAACGGCAGCGGCAGCGGCGCCAGGATCG
>JAHEKO010000469.1 GCA_024638355.1 Acidobacteriota bacterium | reverse complement strand
TTGAGAGCGACTCCGGCCGCTTCCGCCGCCTCGCAGACGCTCTGGCCGGGCCCGATCGGCACGCTGCGGCCGGTGCCCTTGAAGGTGACGGTAACGGCTCCGTCAGGGGGCGCGGCGGGGCTCTCTTCGGCTCCGGCAACCGCGGGAGTGGGTGCCGGGGCGGCCGCGGGCGGCTGGCCCGGATCGAGCACCGCGCCGCCGCGGAGGCTGAAGACCAGCCGCTGCTGGCCGGCCCGGAACTCGTCGCCATGCTCGAGCGCTGCGGCCGCGCGGACGCGCAGATAGGTCCCGTTGAGGCTCTTGAGGTCCTTGATCGTGACCCGGCCGCCCTCTATCGACACCGCGAAGTGCCTGCGGGAAAGGGTGGTGTCCTCGGCGTCGAGGGTCACGTCGGGAGCCTGGCGGCCGAAGATCAGCGGCCGGCCCTCGGCGAGCTCATGGCGGCCGACCTCGCGGCCGCTCGGATCGTAGTGGGCGAGGGTCGGCGCGCCGTCTCCTGCGACGACGCGCAGAAACTGGCGGCCGGCCCGGATCAGGTCTCGATCCGCCAGCGCCCGCTTGACAGCCGGCGCGGCACGCAGAAACACGCCGTTCCGGGCGCCGTCGTCGCGCAGGAGAAAGCCCTCTTCGCCGTGGGAGATCGAGCCGTGGGAGCTCGACAGCAGGGAATCGCTGGGGAAGGAGATGTCGCACTCGCCGCTGCCGAACGTGGTGACGCCATTGCGGCGCAGCGGATACTCGTTCTCCTCGACCCCGGTCGGCAGCAGGCGGACGAGAAAGGCGGCGCCCTCGTCGGCGACCGCGCGGTCGGGGCTCTCGCTGGCCGGCGGGGGAGCGCCGCGGCCCGCCGGCTCGCCGAGGGCGGCGACTACGCTCGGCGGCTCTAGCTCGTCGGCATCCTCGATCTCGACCTCGATCTCGGTCTTGCCGTCGAAGCGCTGCCTCATCACTTCGGCCACGAATACCCCGTCGCGCAGCGCGGACTTGACGTTGCCGCGGTGCTTGACCTCGCGGAAGCCGGCCGGGTCGCCGGCGAAGTCGTCGGCCTCGAGGTAGGCCTGGCTCAGCAGGTCGCCGGCCAGGAAGACGCCGGATCGCGCGGTCTCCAGGTAGCGGTTGACGACGACGCGCCGCTTGTTCTTCGGCCCGCCGGTGACCAGCGGACTGCCGATCGCGTCGAGCAGCTTCTCCGGCAGGTCCTCGCCGATGCAGGCGATGCAGGCGCGTTTCCGGAACTCCAGGTGCAACGTCTCGGCGGGCCGGCCGTCCATCCGCCGGCGGTCGACTCGCACCGCCAGGTACTCCTGGTGATCGTCGCCGGTCAGCACCGCGGCCGGCTCGCTCAGCGGGTAGTAGCGGATGTTGCCGTTGCCGACGTAGGCCTCGAAGAAGACCTCGGCCAGCGCCTTGGAGATGCGCGGCATGCGGTCGCCGCGATAGGACCAGTAGACCGCCGTCTTGTCGCCGGCGGCGGCTTTGGCGTTCGACACCGCGATCACCGCTTCGGCGGCGGAGGTTCCGCCGCCGACCACGCAACAGGGCTGGCCGACAAAGTCGGCGGGATCGGCCAGGCGAAAGGCGATGCCCTCGGTGTTGCCCGGAATGTCGAAGTGTCGGGGCACCCCGCGCCCCACGGCGACCACCACGAACCGCGCCGCCAGGGTCTCCTCGGTCTGATCTCCGTGATTCCAGACCGCCGCCCGCCAGCCGCCTTCGCCGTCGTCTTCGAGACCGATCAGCTCGAGCCCGATCCGCGTCGGGATGCCGTGCTCGTCGTAGAGGCCCTTCCAGCAGGAGCACATCTCGTCTTTGTCGATCGGCGAGAAGCAGAGCGACTCGATCAGCTTGCCGCCCTTCGGGAAGCTCATCTTGTCGCCGCCGCCAAAGCTCGGCAGGATCAGCTTGTCTTTCGAGTAGTCGCGGATGCGCTTCATCAGGTCGTCGTAGTCGATGACCAGTACGGACAGGCCAAGCTCGTGGGCGCGGAAGGCCGCGGCCGTTCCGGCGGGGCCGCCGCCGACGACCAGCACGTCGACCCGGTCCGGCGCGGCGCTCACTCCGCGTTTCTCCCGGCCAGCAGGGTGGTGTCGAGCGCTCCGAAGCGCAGGGTCGAGCCTGCGGGGACCTCGACTTCGCCTTCGACGCGCTCGCCGTCGAGCAGGGTGTGATTGCGGCTGCCCAGGTCGCGTACCGTGACCTTGGCGCCGATCGAGAGCAGGGCGTGGCGCCGCGATACCGAGGAATCCTCCACGGTGATGTCCGCTCCCCGCGCGCGGCCGATCACGCACTTGCCCGGCTCGAGCGGTATGGGCTCGCTGTCGGGAGGCTCGTGTAGCTTGAGAAAGAACAGAGCGTCGCCGGCCGGCGCCTCGGGAAGGTCTACCTTCACCGGCGTCATCTCCTTCGCCTCTTCCACCTCGACCGGCACCGTCTCTTCGATGTCTTCGAGCAGCGCCTGCGGCACCTCGGGCAGCTCGCGGTCGACCGCGGTACCGTCCACGGGCAAGGCCGCGTCGCCTGCCGCGGCGTCTTCCTCGAGGCTCGGGGGCAGCTCCGGCATCTCCCGCTCGACCGCGGTGCCGGCGGTCGCAGCCGCCGGTGCGCTCGGCTCGCCGCCCTCGGCTTCCGCTGCCGGCGTCAGGTCGAGAGCCTGGAAGACGAACTCGACACCGTCGCCGCCGAACTCCAGCACGTGGAGCCGCTCGAGCGGCTCTGCCCGCCGCACCTCGACACCGTCGAGCTTGGTCCCGTTGAGGCTGTCGAGATCTTCGAGGTAGTAGCGTCCGCGGTCGGCGTCGAAATAGATGCGAGCGTGGCAGCTCGAAACGGCCGAGCTCTCGAGTCGAACCGTGCTCTCCCCGCCGCGGCCGATGATGGCTTCGGCGCCGAACGCGATCGGCTTCCCCCTGTCGGCTCCCGAGCGAAACAGCTTTGCCTTCACGACCGGCCTCAATCGAGATAGAGCAAGAGCTCCGACCGATGGCTCTTGTTCGGGTGGAAATAGTGACAGGTCACGCAGCTCTGTGCCGCCTGCCTGGGCGTGTGGCACTCCCGGCAGGTGCCGATCGTCGGCAGGTTCTGGATCGAGGAGCCGTCGACGTCGGCAGGCGGCTTCTCGGTGGTTGCGGCCATTTCGGCGATCGGAATCGAACGATGGCAGTCGAGGCAACGACGCTGCACGATGTGGGCACGATGGTCGAACTCGGCACGGCGCAGCACCCTCTGATCGGTCTGGACCCGCGCGAAGGTCGCGTCCTCGACCAGATGACACTGGCGGCAGGGGGCGGTCAGATCGGCGGCGAGCGCCTCGATCGCCGCTCTTTCCTCCGCGGTGAGGTCCGGATTGCGATTCTCCAGCGCCAGCA
>JAHEKO010000468.1 GCA_024638355.1 Acidobacteriota bacterium | reverse complement strand
TGTTGTTGAGCTCGATCATGATCTCGAGCGCTTTGCGCGGAGAGTCCGTCCAGTGCAGGATCTTCTTGCCCCAGAGCATCCTCAGGTAGTTGTGGATGCGCCCATCGGCGCGCAGCTGGCGCTGGGCCGCGTTCCAAAGCTCGCCGTGGGTGGCGGCGGACTCGAAGCTGTCCAGGTCGTACTCGTGGGGCCGCCGGTCGTCTTCGTGCTCGGCCAGGGTCTCGAGAGCCCAGTCGGGTAGCGATTCGTAGTCGGCGTAGTCGTCGCGATGGAAGGCGAAGCCGTAGCCGAGCTCACGCCAGGTGACCAGCTCGTCCAGAAACGACTCCGCCGACGCCGCCATGCCCCACCAACCTTCGCGGGCGCCGCTGCTCTCGTCGGAGACCTTCCAGGGCGACCACTCCTCGCGGCTCGCCAGCGCGTGCAGGATCTGATGCGCGGAGATGTGTCCGAAATGCAGGTAGGCCGAGAGCTCGCTCGCGGCGTCTTCATCCGGATGATTGCGCTCCTCGCCATAGCGCTCCAGGCGCTCGTCGAGAAAAAGATCGAGCGCTGCCTCGGCGGCCCGGGCACCGCCACTCGCCTCGACCGGCTTCACCTGGTGATCGATCGAAAGCCGCTCGAGGCTCGACCCGGGCTCGAGCAGCTCGGCGGCGGCGGCGGGCCACCGCCGCTCGATCTCGCCGGGCAGTTCGCCGAACGGCGTCAGATCCTCGACCGGTGCGGAGCGCGGGCCGTCCTCGAGGTGCTCGGGCAGCTCGCGCTGAAGGAAGCGCCGGAAGTCGTAGGCGCGCCGGTAGGCGCGATCGGCGGCCGCGAGCGGCAGCAGTCCGTTGGAGTCGACCGCCTCGAGCCTGACGTCGAGCCGCCGCGCCGCCGCGTCGACCATGGCGGGCAGGAAGAAGCACGGGAACTCGTCGGTGACGACGACCGCCGCCCGGGCGGCGAGAGCTTCGAGCAAACCCTTGCCGGCGCCCTTCTCCGGCTCGACATAGGCGTGGTAGCCGATGCCCGAGCCGCGCAGGGCTTCGCCGTTGTCGCGCATGCCGTCGAGCACGAACCGGTGGATTCGATCACTGGCCCAGCGGTAGTCGGACCGCAGGGCCTCCAGCACCAGGAGCGGCTTGCCCAGCTCCTGCGCCCACTCGACCGCGCGGTCGAAGGAGTAGTTCCAGCCGGTTCGCCGGTTGGCGATCATCCAGTAAAGAACGAAGTCGCCTCCGTCGCGGACGGCGGCGTCGTTCTTGTCGAAGATTCGGACCTCGGGGACCATTGCCCAACTGTTCGCCGGAGAGCGCTCTACGGGTGCGGACGCCGCCGGAAACGACGAGCGCCCGCAGCGCGCTAGCGGCCCATCAGCGAGCGGATCTCGTCGTCCTTTCCGGTCAGCTGCCAGCGGATCAGCGAGACCGGAATCACGCCGAGCGCGTCGACCTCCTCGAAGAAGCCGGAGAGGGTGAAGTCATCGCCCACCTGCCGGGCTCTCTCCGCCAGCAGACGCTCGATCAGGTACTTGCCCGAGACGTAGCTCGTGCCGTATCCGGGCTGACGCAGGTAGAGCTGCTGCTCGAAGCCGAGCAGGTCGAGGTCTTCGCGCATCCAGCCGCGCGGCGTCCAGGCCACATGGAAGTCGCGCGCCTGCTTCAGGGTGAAGTCGTTGGAGTGAACGTAGAGCGATCCGAGACCGCGAGCGGCGCGCTGGGCCAGCATGATCCAGACGATCTCTCGCACCCGCGGATTGTCGTCGTACAGGCCGGCGTGCATCATCATCTCCTCGACGCCGGTCGCCATACCCTCGGCCCGGCTGTCGAAGATGTTGTAGAGCAGCGGCCCACGACGGATCGGGCTGGGGTGCGGCTGGGCCTCCATCCGCGCCAGGTCCCACCAGTGGTAGAAGTGGGTCCAGAGCGTAGTCGGCTCGAAGTGGACCGCGGTCCAGAAGAAGTTGCGTTCCTCCTGCGGCACGAAGCGGCCGATACGAGCGCGTAGGGCAGCGTCCATGTAGTCCCGTATCGGCAGCACGTCCTGCGACTCGAGAAACTCGAGGTAGTCGGTCACCGACTGGTTGGCGCGGCGCTCATACTCCTCGGGACTGGCGATGGCCCGGAGCTGCGGCAGGTTGCGATTGCGATGCTCTTCGAGCCGCAGCGAGGCATGGGCGCGATCGAGCTCGCGCTTGAGAAGCGCGACCTCTTCCTCCCAGGAGAGGGGCACCAGGTGGACGTTGCGCAGATACCACGTGTAGTTCTCCTTGCCGATGCCCGACGGCTCGGTCTTCGACGGCGCCTGCTCCTCCAGCCAGTCGACGAAAGAGAGGGTCGCTCGATGCGCGGCGTCGAGCGACGCGCGGAGCTCGTCACCCGCCCCGGCGACCTGCTCGCGGAGCTCTTCCAGAGCCTTGGCCTGATCTCGGAGGTTTCCGATGCCGGCCACCCAGAGCTCCCGCGCGTTTCCGACCAGATTGCGGCGCGCCTGTGCGAGCAGTGGTGGAATCGTGCGTAGCTCGCCCGCGAGCTTCGCCTCCGCCGCCGCCGTCAGCGGGAAGTCGTAGGTCCACAACTCGACGAGCGCGTGATGGGTCGGACCCTCGTGCGCCGGCGTGTCGCTCTGATAGGTCCAGACCGAGGCGTAGAAGGCCGGATCGCGCGCCCAGGGCCGCAGCACCCGGATGTTGAAGTCGAGACCGTTCATCTCGGCGCGCACCAGGTGCCAGTCGGCCTGCTGCTCGATCGGCCAACCGGCCGGATCGATCGCCATCAGCCGCGACTGCAGGCGCCGGAGCTCCTCGTGAGCCTTGGCCAAGCGTGCCTCGGTATAGTCCGGCGCGCCGTCGAGCAGCGGCGGCCGCTCGAAGTCGCGCCACTCCTCGAACAGTGCCACCAGCTTGCCGTAGCCGCTGGCGGGCGGCTCCGTTCGCGCTACGGCGGCGGCGAGGACCGCGATCGCGATCCCGGCAAACAGAGCCCACGATAGGCGGCTTCGGTATTCCACCTGAGACGACATCTCTCCTCCTTCGCTTTCGGGCCGAGGATAGCTCAACCCCGGCCGATCAGCGTCGGCGGTGTCCCTTCGCCCGCTGCACCGAGCGGTAGAGCCGGGTCAGCCTGCGGTCACGCTCGCGCTGGGCGCGCGCGTCCTTGCGGCGCTCGAGCGCGGCCGCCTCCTTCGCGAGGCGGCGCAGGCTCTCCAGGCGGGAGGCGTCGAGCCGCCCCTCCGAGATCGCCAGCTGCACGGCGCAGCCGGGCTCGCTCGAGTGGCCGCAGTCGTTGAATCGGCAACCGCGCGCCAGCTCCTCGATGTCGTCGAAGACCTTGGACAGCGCCTCCTCGGCGCGCCACAGCTGGATCTCGCGCACCCCCGGGTTGTCGATCACCAGGGC
>JAHEKO010000467.1 GCA_024638355.1 Acidobacteriota bacterium | reverse complement strand
CCCATCATAAGGCCTTTCGAGGCGGGCACCTGTTCAGGCTGCACCGCTTGCACATTAGTAGAGGGTTTCGAACAGCAGCCACACCCGAATGGGTGGGAATAAAACGGCGGGGCCGGGTGGAGATCCGACCGTCCGGGGGGCTGCTAGACTCGCTCGGCCAGAGGGCGCCGTTTTCACACCCGCTACATGCCTGCGCGACAAGACATCGAGTCCATCTTGATCGTCGGCTCGGGCCCGATCGTCATCGGTCAGGCATGCGAGTTCGACTACTCCGGGACCCAGGCCTGCCGGGCGCTGCGCCGCGAGGGCTACCGGGTGATCCTGGTCAACTCGAACCCGGCGACGATCATGACCGACCCGGAGCTCGCCGACGTGACCTACGTCGAGCCGCTGGTGCCCGAGGTGATCGAGAAGATCCTCGAGCGGGAGCGCCCGCAGGCACTCCTTCCCACCGTGGGCGGCCAGACGGGAATCAACCTGACCCTCGACCTCGACGCCCGCGGCGTGCTCGAGAGGCTGCGAATCGAGCTCCTCGGTGCCGGGGTGGAAGCCCTGCGCCTGGGCGAGGACCGGGCGTTGTTCAAGGCGGCGATGGAGGAGATCGGGCTCGGCGTGCCGCAGAGCGGCTATGCCTCCGGCCTCGGCGAGGCGCGCGAGATCGCCGCCCGCCTGGGCTATCCGCTGATCATCCGCCCCAGCTTCACCCTGGGTGGCGAGGGGGGCGGCACCGTCTACAACCGCGACGAGCTGGACGAGCTGGTCGAGACCGCCCTCGACGCCAGCCCGGCGCGGCGGGTGCTGCTCGAGCAATCGGTCCTCGGCTGGAAGGAGTTCGAGCTCGAGGTGGTGCGCGATCGGGTCGACAACGCCATCGTCGTCTGCTCGGTCGAGAATTTCGACGCCATGGGCGTGCACACCGGCGATTCGATCACCGTGGCGCCGCAGCAGACGCTGTCGGATCGCGAGTACCAGGAGATGCGCAACGATGCCTTCAAGGTGATCCGCAGGGTCGGCGTCGCCACCGGAGGCTCGAACATCCAGTTCGCCGTAGATCCCGATACCGGCGAGCGGGTGGTGATCGAGATGAACCCGCGCGTCTCGCGCAGCTCGGCACTGGCGTCCAAGGCGACCGGCTTTCCGATCGCCAAGATCGCCGCCCTGCTGGCCGTGGGCTACACGCTCGACGAGATTCCCAATGACATCACCGGCAAGACCTACGCCGCGTTCGAGCCGACGCTCGACTACACGGTGGTGAAGATCCCGCGCTGGGCGTTCGAGAAGTTCCCCCGGACCTCGCCGACCCTCGGCACCTCGATGAAGTCGGTGGGGGAGGTGATGGCCATCGGTACGACCTTTCGGCAGGCTCTGATGAAGGGGCTGGCTTCGCTCGAGCTGGATGGCGACGTGGCGGCCCGGGAGCGCCGGATGTCCGATCCCGTGCGGCTGCGCCGGCGGCTCGAGACGCCTAACTGGGAGCGGCTGTTCGCGGTGCTGGCCGCCCTGCGCCAGGGCTGGAGCGTGGCCGAGGTCAACCGGATCTCGAGGATCGACGCCTGGTTCCTGCGCGAGCTGGCGGCGCTGGTCGAGCTGGAGACCGAGCTCGGGTGCTGGAACCTGGAGTCGGTGCCCGCGGAGCTCTTGACCGAGGCGCGCAGGTCGGGCATCTCGGAGGCGCGGCTGGCGTCGCTGCTCGACGCCGACCAGGCCGACGTGCGGTCGCACTTGCGCGGCATCGGAGTCGAGCGCGTCTACAAGCGGGTGGACACCTGCGCCGCCGAGTTCCCCGCGCAGACGCCGTACCTCTACTCCACCTTCGGCGCGGAAGACGAGAGCGGTGCCGAAGCGTCGACGGCGGCCGGCACGCGCAAGGTGCTGATCCTCGGCTCGGGCCCCAACCGCATCGGCCAGGGGATCGAGTTCGACTACTGCTGCGTGCACGCCGCCTTCGCCCTCTCCGACGACGGCTTCGAGACCATCATGGTCAACTGCAACCCGGAGACGGTGTCGACCGACTACGACACCTCCGACCGCCTCTACTTCGAGCCGCTGACCCTCGAGTACGTGCTCGACGTCTGCGAGCGCGAGCGCCCGGAGGGGGTCATAGTCCAGCTGGGCGGCCAGACACCGCTCAAGCTGGCGCGCGGCCTGGAGGCGGCCGGCGTGCCTATCCTGGGCACGCCTCCCGACGCGATCGACCTGGCTGAGGACCGGCGCCGCTTCGGCGCGCTACTGGCCCAGGAGGGAGTCCTGCAGCCGGAGAACGGCACCGCGACGTCGATCGCCGAGGGGGTCGAGGTCGCCCGCCGCATCGGCTTTCCGGTGCTGGTGCGGCCGAGCTATGTGCTCGGAGGCCGCGCCATGGCGATCTGCTACGACGAGGCGACGATCGAGCGATACCTGCGCGAGGCGGCGGCCGCTTCCCCCCGGCGGCCGATTCTCCTCGACCGCTTCCTGGACGACGCCTTCGAGTTCGATCTGGATCTGCTCGCCGACGGCGAGCGGGCGGTGGTCGCCGGCGTGATGCAGCACATCGAGGAGGCGGGAATCCACTCCGGAGACTCGGCGGCAGTGCTGCCGCCGCAGCTGGTGGACCAGCGACACGTCGAGGAGATGCGTGAGATCGCCCGGCGGCTGGCGCTGCGACTCGGAGTGATCGGTCTGATGAACGTGCAGTTCGCCGTCCACCAGGATCGGGTCTACGTCATCGAGGTCAACCCGCGCGCCTCGCGCACGGTGCCGTTCATCGCCAAGGCGGTCGGACGGCCGTTGGTCAATATCGCCTCGCGGCTGATGGTCGGTCGGACGCTGGCGGAGCTCGGCATGACCGAGGAGCCGGCGGTCCCGGGAATCTTCGTCAAGGCGCCGGTCTTCCCGTTCCGCCGTTTCCCGGGCATCGATCCGGTCCTCGGTCCCGAGATGAAGTCCACCGGCGAAGTCATGGGCTCGTCTTCGCGGTTCGGCGAAGCGTTCGCCAAGGCGTGGCTGGGCGCCGGTCACCAGCTGCCGCTCGACGGCACCGCCTTCCTGTCGGTGAACGATCGCGACAAGAAGGCCCTGGTGCCGATCGCTCGGCGCCTCGAGGAGCTCGGCTTCAGGCTGGTCGCCACAGGCGGTACCTGCGAGGACCTGAGAGCCCACGGTCTCGACGTGGGTCGGGTGAGCAAGGTCCACGAGGGCCGCCCGACCGTCGTCGACCGCTTGATCAACCGTGAGATCGATCTGGTCATAAACACCCCCCTCGGCCGCGAGTCGCACGAGGACGACGAGATCATCCGCCAGACGGCGCTCAAGTACGATATCCCCTGCATCACCACCCTGGCCGGGGCGACCGCCGCCACCGAAGGGATCGCGGCCCTGCGCAGGCACGAGCTGAGCGTCCTGTC
>JAHEKO010000056.1:10021-13644 GCA_024638355.1 Acidobacteriota bacterium | reverse complement strand
GGGCGCCGGCGGCGATCTTCTTGCTCATGATCGAGCTGGCCATCAGCGCCTTGCTCGGTACCGTGCCGGTGACGTCGCGGAGGGCGTAGAGCAGCCCGTCGGCGGGCGCCAGGTCGGCGGACTGCCCGGACAGAACGATGCCGTGCTCGCGCAGCTGAGCCTCGAACTCGGCGCTCGACAGATCGGTGCGAAAGCCGCGGACGCTCTCGAGCTTGTCGACGGTGCCGCCGAACGTCGAGAGGCCCCGGCCCGAGACCTTGGCGACGGGCACCCCACAGGCCGCCACCAGCGGCAGCACGATGAGCGTCGTCTTGTCGCCGATGCCGCCCGAGGAGTGCTTGTCGACGGTCGGACCGGCGCCCGCGGACGACTCCATCGTTTCGCCGCTTCTGGCCAGGGCCAGCGTCAGGGCGAGGGTCTCTTCGGCGCTCATCCCGCGGATGTAGATCGCCATGAGCCAGGCGGCCGCCTGGTAGTCGGGAATCTCTTGCGCCACGTAGCCCGAAACGAAGAACTGAATCTCGGCATCGGCCAGCGTGCCGCCGTCCCGTTTCTTCTCGATGATCTCGATCGCGTTCAAGACTCGCGAAAGGCTATCGCACCTGGATTCGGCCTTCTTTTGATAGCCTGGATCCGCGGCCCGACGCGAAGGAGGTCCCCGAGGATGAACCGACGACTCAAGCTTTTTCTCGCTCTGCTCGCAGCTCTGACCATCACCCCCGGCGGGGCCTTCGGTCAGGGGGGCGGCGCCGGGCCCGGCGCCCTGGGTCAGCAGACGCAGCGGGCGATGCAGACGGCGATGGACGATCTCTTCAACAAGGGAATGGGCATGCCGACCTCCGCGTCGCTGGAGGAGATCGTCGGCAAGGAGAAGGTCGACGCCTTCCTGGCCGGCGCGGTGGTCAAGCTCACCTTCCTGCCCGACGGGGTCTTCGAGGCCAAGGCCCAGGAAGGCGGCGAGGTCGTCTCCATCCAGCTCGGCCGGGCGAAGATGAGCCCCAGCGAAGACGAGGAGTACGTCGACGGCTGGCTGATTCGAATGGGAGAGTTCGAGGCCCCCAAGAAGGCCCAGAAGCTGTCGATGAAGCTCAAGGCCGGGCCCACCGAGGTGAACGTCGAATGCCACAACAAGCTCGGCAAGAGCGACGACCCGGTGACCTTCTACGTGGGGCCGCTCGACGGCCTCTTCTGCATGGGATTCACCGAGTCCGCGGAAGAAAGCGGCGACGAGGTCGGTTGACCCTCCTGGAGGTATCCGCAAGATGTTCCGAACCGAAGCCTGTCACCTGAGCACCCTCGCCCTGCTGGCCCTGCTGGCGGGCCTCGCTCTGCCGGCGGCCGCGCAGGGGCCGCCCGCCCGGATCGCCGTCGTCGACATCGAAACGATCGTTACCGAATCGAATGCCGGCAAGAAGCTGCAGTCCGACCTCGACGCCTTCCGCCAGGGGGCCGAGGCCGAGCTGCGTGCCAAGGCGGAAGCGGCCCAGGCGCTCGAAAAGCGCCTCGACGAGACGACTGATCCGGCCGAGAGCCGCAAGCTGGCCAAAGAACTCGAGAGGGCGACGATCGAGCTGCAGCGCACGCGCGACGACAAGCAGCGTGAGGGACAGAAGCTGCAGCAGGACGGGCTGGCGAAGGTCGAGCGGGAGCTCACGCCGATCTTCAAGCGGCTGCGCGACGAAGAGGGGTGGGATCTGATCCTCGCTCGCACGCCGGGCGTCACCCTGGTGGTGAGCGACCGAATCGACCTGACGAAGAAGGTCCTCGACCTCTACAACGCCGCCCAGCCCTAGCGCCGCTCGTCCGCCGGGTGTCCTGGTCCGGCGCGGAACGCTGCGCGCCGGCTCGCGACGAGCGCCGGTGAGAGGGTGCGGCTAGAACTGCAGAAGCGCCGCGGACCAGTGGAAGCCGGCGCCGAAGGCGGTGAGGAGCACCAGGTCGCCCGGCTGGATGCGCCCCTGCTGACGGGCCTGAAAGAGCGCCAGCGGCACCGAGGCGGAGCCGGTGTTCCCGTACTTCTCGATGTTGACGAACATCTGCTCGGGCGTCGCGCCGAGAGACTTGGCCACCGAGTCGATGATTCGCCGGTTGGCCTGATGCGGGATCACCAGGGCGAGATCCTCGGTGTTCTTGCCCGCCTGGTCTAGCACCTCGCGCGACGCCTTGACCATTCGCTTGACGGCCTGGCGGAAGACCTCGCGGCCGTTGAAGTGGATCTTCATGTGCGCGCGGGTCTGGGCCGCCTCGAGGGTGAAGGGCTCGCGCGTGCCGCCGGCCAAGCGGGCGAGAATCTCGGCCTGGGCGCCGTCGGTGCCGGCGGTCGCGGCGAGAATCTCCACCGCGTCGTCGGCCGGGCCGAGGACGACAGCGCCGGCGGCGTCGCCGAAGAGCACGCAGGTCGAACGGTCCTCCCAGTCCATCAGCCGGCTGAGCAGCTCGACGCCGACGACCAGTAGCCGCCGCCCCTTCTGAGCCACGCGCGACATGCCGACGTCGAGGGCGAGCACGAAGCCGGCGCATCCGCTGCCGCCGAGATCGTAGCCGGTCACCTCGCGTGCCCCCAGCCGGCGCTGCAGAAAGGCCGCCGTGTCGGGCGCGTACGCCTCGGGCGTGTCGGTCGCCACCACGATCTCGTCGATCGCGTCGATGCCCAGCCCGGCGTCGGCGAGCGCCAACTCGGCGGCGGGCGCGGCGAGATCGATCGTCGTCTGCCGGGCGTCCGCGATCCGGCGTTCCTTGATGCCGGTGCGGGCGGTGATCCACTCGTCGGAGGTATCGACGTGCTTCGACCAGTCGTCGTTGGTCATGACGTGGTCGGGCGTGTAGCCGCCGAAACCGAGGATCCCGAGCTTCGTCGCAGTCATTGAAACACTCTATCCCGCGTCCGCCCAGAGCGGGACGATCTCGAAGCGGTCGACGTCGACCAGGCCCTTGTCGGTCAGCTTCAGGCTCGGAATCACCTCGAGCGCCAGGAAGCTCATGGCCATGAACGGATCGTGCAGCCGCGAGCCCAGCGCATGCGCCGCCGCGATCGCCCGGTCGAGCTGGTCGCGCACCTCCTCGATGGATCGGTCGCTCATCAGTCCAGCCAGCGGCAGCGGCACCTCCGCCTTCACCTCGCCGCCCTCGGCCACTACCATGCCGCCGCCCAGCTCGCCGGCGCGCCGCGCGGCGGTCAACATGGAGGCGTCGTCGGCGCCGATGACCACCAGGTTGTGGTGGTCGTGGGCAACCGACGAGGCCAGGGCGCCGCGGGTCAGACCGAGGCCGCGCACGAAGCCCTTGCCGATCGCGCCCGAAGCCCGGTGGCGCTCGATCACGGCCATCTTGAGCAGGTCGCGGCCGGGATCGGCGATCGCCTCGCCGCCCTCGACCCGCGGCTCCTCGAGCAGCTCCTCGGTCACCAGCTGATCGGGAACGACACCGATCACGCGCACCCGGTCGCCGGCCGCCGGGATGCTCAGGTCGAGCCGGTCCCAGGAGACGTTCATGGTGCTGCGCAGGGGGTGAACGTGGGTCTCCCACTCGCTCTCGACCATCGCGCCGTCGCGGGCGACCAGCCGTCCGCCGCGCCAGACCAGGCGCGGCCGCGGCGCCTGGAGGTCGTCGAAGACGATGATGTC
>JAHEKO010000056.1:0-9921 GCA_024638355.1 Acidobacteriota bacterium | reverse complement strand
AGCACGGCGCGGGCGAATTCGGCGGGCGGCACCAGGCTGCTCTCGATGTGGACGTGCGCATCGATGAAGCCGGGCGCGACGTAGGCGCCCTCGAGGTCGATCACTTCGTCGGCCTCGTAGTCGCCGAGGCCGACGATGCGCGAGCGCACGACGGCAACGCTGGTCGGGATCACTTCGCCGGTGTGGACGTTGACGACGCGCCCGTTCGCGAGCAGCAGCTCGGCCGGCTCGTCGCCCCGGGCGTAGCGAAGCAGTTCGGTCGGTTTCACCCGCTCAGACTATCGCGTGGAGCGGGCGCGGACCGCCTCGGTTGACAAGGCCGCGACGCTGTAGTCCCATGAGCGCATGTCATGGCTCCGGACCGTCGCTCCCGAAGAGGCCGAGGGATTGCTCGAGCGGCTCTACGCCGCCGCCGTGAAGCGCGCGGGGAAGGTCTACAACATTCTGCGGTTGCAGAGCCCGCGGCCCAAAGTGCTGCGCGCCTCCACCCAGCTCTATTCCGAGGTCATGCTGTCGAGCGAGAGCGGCCTGTCGCGCGCCCGGCGGGAGATGATCGCTACCGTCGTTTCGCGCGCCAATCACTGCTACTACTGAACCACGGCGCACGCGGAGGACCTCCGGGTCGAGGTCCAGGATCAGCCCGATTCCGACGCCCTGGTGGCGGCGGTCGCCACCGACTACCGGCAGGTCAACCTGCCGGCGGCCGATCGCGGCATGCTCGACTTCGCGGTGAAGCTCACCCGGACGCCCGCCGAGGTCGTGGAGGCGGACATCGAAGCGCTGCGCGGGCTGGGGTTCGACGACGCGACGATCCACGACATCGTGCAGGTGGCCGCACTCTTCAACTACTACGACCGGCTCGCCGACGGCATGGGAATCGATCCGGAGCCCGAGTGGGACTCGCGCCCCGCGGACTGGTGAGCCGAGGTCGCCGGCGCGGGGCTCGAGCACTCTCGGCGGTCGGCCGCGGATTTCGCCACGGCCGCCGCCGCGCCGCCGCGCTATCATCTGGCCGATGAGCGAGCAACGACTCACCCTGCGGTTCGACAGCTTCCGAAGCTTCCTGGACGAGTGCTCGGCGCAGGTCTCGGAGGAGGGCATCTTCCTGGCCACCGAAGAGATCCGCCCCGTGGGCAGCATCGTCGCGTTCGATCTCGGGCTCGATTCCGACTTCCCGATTCTGCGGGGCAGCGGAGAAGTGCTCTGGGTTGTCGAGCCGAACGGCGGCGATTCCGCCCCCGGCATGGCCGTGCGCTTCGAAAGCACCGACGACGCTACCGCGACCCTGGTGCGGAGAATCGTCGAGCGCCGCCGGGCGGAGGATCGAGTCATCTTCGATCTGGCGCCTCCTCCGGTCGAAGAGGAAGAGCCGGAGGCGGTCGCGGAGCCGCTGTCGTACGCCACCCAGGCCGTCGCCACCCTGTCGGCGGAAGAGGTCGAGGCGATGAAACCGGCCGCCGAGGCGGAGCCGGCGGGGCCCGAGACGCCGGCAGTTCCGCCGATCGAGGAGCCCGGGACGCCCGCGCCGCCGCCGATCGAGGAGCCGGAAACGCCCACGGTGCCGCCGCTCGAGGAGCCGGAGACGCCGGCGGCTCCGATCGAGGAGCCCGAGCCCGCCACCCGGCCCGCCGACGCATTCGAGCCGGCGACGCTCGAGTCCGCCGAGCTGTCCGAGCTGGAGTCGACGGAAGCGGCGCCGACCGAAGGAGCCGCGCCGTCCTCGATGCCTCCGTATCTCGAGCAGGCTGGGGCCGCGGCGGCGTCGACCAAACGCTCCCGGACCGGCCTGTGGGCGGCGCTGGCCGCGGTCGCCGTGCTCGCCGGCGTGGGCTACTGGCAACGCGACCTGCTGACGTCGATGCTGAGCGGCGGCGGTCCCGACCCGGTGCCCGCGGCGGCGGAGATGGTCGAGCTGCCGGTCGAGGAGATCGTCGAGGCGCCGGTCGCGGAGCTCGAGGCGATCGAGTTCCAGGAACAGGCGCCGGTCGAGCTCGAGCCGGCGGTCCCGGCCGCGCCCAGCGGCCCCATGAGCCGGATCGAGGAGGTCCAGTGGCTCGCCTCCGACGATGGCACCGTGCTGCGCTTGCTGGCGAACGGCGCCTTCCCGCAGGACAGCTACACCATCGAGCGGCTGGTCGATCCGCCGCGCCTGCTCCTCAAGATCGCCGGAGTCACGGCTCCGCTAGCGACGCCGAACATGGCGGTCGGCAGCGACGAAGTGGTAGGGATTCGCACCGCGCTGCATGGTACCGAGCCCTCGACCTCCCTCCACGTGGTCGTCGACCTCGCCGATCCGACCGCCCAGGTCAGCGACTCCGAGAGCGCGGACGGGATGCTTCAGGTGAGGATCGCTTCGGGCGCGATCTCGCCGTAGGCCGCCTCGGCCGCCGACCTTCCGCGGCCGCCCGCGGTGGGCGCGATCAGCTCGTCGAGCGCGTCCAGGAGCCGGAGCACGCTCGAGCGCCGGCAGCCCTCGCCCATCAGCCCGATCCGCCAGATCCGGCCGGCCAGCTCGCCGAGCCCGCCGCCGATCTCGATGTCGTAGTCGTCGAGCAAGCGCCGGCGAATGTCGGCATCGTCGACCCCTTCCGGCAGATAGACCGAGTTGAGCATCGGCAGCCGATGGCCCTCCCGCGCGAACGGCCGGCAGCCGAGGGCGGCGAGGCCGGCGACAAGCGCCGCACTGTTGCGGGCATGCCGGGCGTGGCGTGCCTCGAGCCCCTCCTCCAGTACCACCGCCAGGGCCTGGTGGAGCGCGTAGTTCATCGAGATGGGAGCGGTGTGATGGTAGGTGCGCCGGCCCTCGGCCCAGTAGTCGCGCAGCATCGAGACGTCGAGGTACCAGCTCGGCACCCTGCTCTTGCGGCCGGCCATGCGCTCGGCGGCGCGCTCGCTGAAGGTGATCGGCGCCAGGCCGGGCGGGCAGCTGAGGCATTTCTGGGTGCCGCTGTAGCAGGCGTCGATTCCCCAGCCGTCGACCTCGAGCTCGATTCCGGAGAGCGAAGTCACCGCGTCGACGACCAGCAGCCGGTCGCCCTCCCGGCAGAGGGCGCCGAGCTCGGCCAGTGGCTGACGCGCCCCGGTCGAGGTCTCGGCGTGGACGATGCCGACCAGACGGATGCCGGGATGGGCGCCGAGCACGTCGCCGATCTCCTGCGGATCGAAGACCTCGCCCCAGGGACGGTCGATGCGGTGGAGCCTGGCGCCGAGGCGCTCCACGATGTCGCACATGCGTCCGCCGAAGACGCCGTTGACGCAGATCAGGACCTCGTCCGCCGGCTCGAGCAGGTTGACGAGGGCGGCCTCCATCCCCGCGCTACCGGTGCCCGAGACGGCGAAGGTCAGGCGGTTGGCGGTCCGAAAGACCCGCCGCAGCATGCTCTGCACCTCGTCCATGATCTCGAGAAAGAGCGGGTCGAGATGCCCCATCAGCGGGCGTCCGAGCGCCTCGTAGACGCGCGGATGGACGTTGGAAGGTCCGGGGCCGAGCAGCAGGCGGCGGCGAGCCCGGAGCGGGGAAGGGATCTCGGGGGTCATCGGCGGGTCTCCTCCATGGCGTCGAACATCGCGTCGGTCGCGGCCGGCTTGCGGGTCCAGCGGCTGACCGCCACCGTCATCACGAAAGATAGCCCAAAAGCCGGGATCAGCTCGTAGACGAGTCCGCTCAGCGCGGGCGAGCTCTTCCAGACCAGGGTGACGAGCGTGCCGGCGATCATGCCGGCCGCGACTCCCGCTCCGGTCGTGCCGCGCCAGAAGAGCGCCAACACGGTGGTCGGGCCGAGGGCCGCGCCGAGTCCGGCCCAGGCGAAGAGCACCAGCCAGAAGACCAGCTCGCTGGCGTACAGGCCGAGGGCCAGGGCGAGGCCGACCAGGATCACGATGACGATGCGGCTGTACCGCACCAGCGTTCGCGACTCCAGCGATCGGCCCCGGCGCAGGACCTTCTCGTAGAGGTCGCGCACCACGCTCGACGCCGCCACCAGAAGCTGTGAATCGGCGGTCGACATGATCGCCGCGAAGATCGACGCGATCACCAGGCCGAAGAGGACCGGGTGCAGGTGCTGCGCGGCCAGAGTGGGGTAGAGGTTCTCGACGTCCGCCGCGGGCAGGCTCTCGACGCTCGGAAAGTAGACACGCCCGGCCAGGCCGATGAAGATCGCGCCCCACGCCATGACCACGTTCCAGATCGTGCCGACGACGGCCGAGTAACGCAGTTGGGAGGCGTCGCGGATCGACATGTAGCGCACCAGGATGTGGGGGTTGCCCGGCGAGCCGAGGCCGATGCCGAGCAGGCCCGCGAACGCGCCGAGCCCGATCGCCCCGGGGTCGACGAGGGTAGGATCGAGCCGCTCGAGCTCGGTGGCCACGAGACCGAGCCCGCCCTGCGCGGAGATCGCGATTACCGGCAGCACGACCAGCGCGACGATCATGAAGACGCCCTGGATCGTGTCGGTCAAGCTCACCGCCAGGAAACCGCCCAGCACGGTGTAGGCCAGCACGATCGCGGCGGTGAGGAACACCCCCCGGGTCGGGTCGAGATCGAACGCCGCGCCGAAGGCTTTGCCGCCGGCGACGAACTGCGCCGCCACATAGGCGACCATGAAGATGAGGATGATGGCGACCGACAGCATGCGCAGCCGGCCGCTGCGATCGTCGAAGCGGGCGGCGAGAAAATCGGGCACGGTGATGCAGTCGTAGCTCTCGCTGAAGCGGCGGAGGCGCTGGGCGTAGTAGACGAAGAGGAAGAGCTCGGCGACGATGTAGCCGGTGACCGCCCAGACCGCGGACGCGCCGCGCGAGTAGGCGAGCCCCGTGACTCCGAGCAGGAGCCAGGCGCTGCGGCCGGAGACGACCGCCGACAGCGCCACCACGAAGCGGTTCATGCTGCGCGCGCCGACGAAGAAGGCGCCGATGCCGGTCGAGGAGAAGCGGCTGGCGTAGATGCCGATGCCCACGACGAGCAACAGGTAGCCGACGAAGGCGGCCAGCACCGCGGCGTCCCGGCCCGCGCCCTCGGGAGTCATCTCGCCCCGCGCCGATTCCGGTAGACCACCCAGAACGCGAGACCCAGGATGGCGGCCGGCAGTGCGAACATGGCGGCGTAGAACATGCGCGACGGAGTCTACCCGGGTAGAATACGCCCTCGAACGGATGGCGCCGAGAGCGCGCCAGGAAGGGGAGCAAGTGCCTTACAGCGAACTGATGATTGCACCGATGCGGGCCGAGCTGGCGAGCATCGGGTTTGACGAGCTGCGAACCGCCGAGGACGTCGAGCGGTTCATGAACGAGACCGAGGGCACCGCGATGCTGGTGCTGAACTCGGTCTGCGGCTGCGCCGCGGGCCAGGCCCGACCGGGAGTGCGGCAGGCGCTCGAAAGCGCCGTAAAGCCCGATCGCCTGGGGACGGTGTTCGCCGGGCAGGACCTCGAGGCGACCGCGCGCGCGCGCGGCTACTTCGCCGACATCCCGCCATCGAGCCCCTCGATCGCCCTGCTCAAGGACGGGGAAGTCGTCTACTTCGTGCCTCGCCATCGCATCGAGAGCCGCTCCGCCGAGGACGTGGCCGCCGACCTCACCAGCGCGTTCGAGCGCTACTTCGCCGCCGCGGCGCCGGCCTGACGTCGGCGCCATGGCCGCGACGTTTCATCCCGATCGGCACGAGCTTCACGGCATCACCGTGGTGGTCGACACCGCCGGAGCGGAGATCTACGTCGGCCGCTGCGACGACATGGACGAAGAGCGGGTGATCCTGGTCGACGTCGACGTTCATCGGGACGGTGACGGCGGTCGATCCAAGGCGGAGTACGTCGAGCGGGCCGCCCAGCTCGGCGTGTGGAAGAAGTTCGACCGCCTGGCCGTGCCGCGCGCTCACGTCACGTCGATCCGGCGGCTGGGAGAGCTCTGATGTGGGTCGGCATCGGCGCGTCGGTGTGCGCGCTGGCCGTCCTGGCGGGCGCCTTCGGCGCTCACGGGCTCAAGGCGAGGCTCGATCCGGCCTCGCTCGAGCTGTGGGAGACCGCGGCCCGCTATTTCGTCTACTCGGGGCTCGGCCTGATCGCGGTCGGGCTGGCGGGGCAGGCGATCGGCAGGCCGCTCGGCGGCGCCGGGGGGTCGCTGCTGACCGGCAGCTTGATCTTCTCGGGCACGGTCGCGGCCCTCGCCCTCGGCGGTCCGCGCTGGCTCGGGGCCATCACCCCGATCGGCGGCACCCTGATGATCGTGGGCTTCGTGCTGCTCGCCGTGGCCGCCTTCCGCAACCTGATGTAGGGGTCCGATAGCATCCGGCCGGCACGGCAGAAAGAGGAGGCGATAGAGATGGCCAACGGAATCGCGAGGATTCCAGTTCCGATCAACGAGCCGCTGCGCGACTATGCGCCGGGCTCGGCGGAGAAGGCGTCGCTCAAGGCGCGGCTCGAGCGCATGCTCGGCGAACAGATCGAGATTCCGCTGATCCTCGGCGGACGCGAAGTGCACACCGGCAAGACCGGGCGATCGGTCTGCCCGCACGACCACGACCACGTGCTGGCGACCTACCATCAGGCGTCCGGCGACGAGGTGGCTCAGGCGATCGAGGCCAGCCAGGCGGCGTGGGCCGAGTGGTCGGAGATGCCGTGGCAGGCGCGCGCGGCGGTGCTGCTCAAGGCGGCCGACCTGCTCGCCGGGCCCTGGCGCGACACGCTCAACGCGGCGACCATGCTCAACCAGTCGAAGACCGTCTACCAGGCGGAGATCGACTCGGCGGCCGAGCTGATCGATTTCTGGCGCTTCAACGCCCACTACATGCAGGAGATCTACGAAGGGCAGCCCAATTCGAGCCGGGGCGTCTGGAACCGCTCGGAGTACCGGCCGCTGGAAGGCTTCGTCTTCGCCATCACGCCCTTCAACTTCACCGCCATCGGCGGCAATCTGCCCACCGCGCCGGCGCTGATGGGCAATACCGTGCTGTGGAAGCCGGCCTCGACCGCCGTGCTCTCGGCCTACTACGTCATGCGCCTGCTCGAGGAGGCGGGCCTGCCCCCGGGCGTCATCAACTTCGTGCCCGGCAGCGGCGGCCAGGTCGGCAATCCGGCGGTCGCCAGCGAGCATCTGGCGGGCATCCATTTCACCGGCTCGACCGGCGTCTTCCAGGCCATGTGGAAGCAGATCGGCGACAACATCGCCACCTACCGCAGCTACCCGCGGATCGTCGGTGAGACCGGCGGCAAGGACTTCGTCTTCGCCCATCCGAGCGCCGAGGTGCCGGCGCTGGTGACCGCGCTCGTCCGCGGCGCGTTCGAGTACCAGGGCCAGAAGTGCTCGGCCGCCTCCCGCGCCTACATCCCGTCGTCGCTCTGGAACGCGGTGCGCGAGGGGCTGGTCGAGACGGTCGGCTCGATCGCCATGGGGCCGCCGACCGACTTCCGCAACTTCATGGCCGCGGTGATCGACGAGAGCTCGTTCGACAACATCATGGGCTATCTCGACGAGGCGCGGGCCTCCGATCAGATGGAGATCGTGACCGGCGGCGCGGGCGACAAGTCGGTCGGCTACTTCGTCGAGCCGACCGTGGTTCGAACCCGCGACCCCAGGGCGCGGATCATCTGCGAGGAGATCTTCGGACCGGTGCTCACGGTCTACGTCTACGAAGACGCCGATCTCGACCAGGCGCTGGAGCTGTGCGACACCGGCAGTCCCTACGCCCTCACCGGCTCGATCTTCGCCCGTGACCGGCGCGAGATCGAGGCGCTCAGTGGCGCCCTGCGCCACACCGCGGGCAACTTCTACATCAACGACAAGCCGACCGGCGCCGTGGTGGGTCAGCAGCCCTTCGGTGGCGGCCGCGCTTCGGGCACCAACGACAAGGCGGGATCGGCGCTCAATCTGCTGCGCTGGACGTCGCAGCGGACGCTCAAGGAGACCTTCGTCCCGCCGACCGCGATCGGCTATCCGCACATGGGCGAGGAGTAGCGCCCGGTGCCTGACGAGGGTCACGGCGGCGACCGGATTGCCCGGGTCCTTCGCCACCACGGCGTCGAGCAGCTCTTCACCCTTTGCGGCGGCCACATCTCGCCGATCCTGGTCGGGGCCAAGGCGCTCGGTCTCCGGGTGGTCGACGTGCGCCACGAGGCCGACGCCGTCTTCGCGGCCGATGCGGCGGCGCGCCTCACCGGCCGCCCCGGAGCGGCCGCGGTCACCGCCGGCCCGGGGCTCACCAACACCATCACCGCGGTCAAGAACGCCCAGCTCGCCCAGTCGCCCGTGCTGGTGCTGGGCGGCGCCACCGGCACCATCCTCAAGGGTCGCGGCTCGCTTCAGGACATCGATCAGCTCGCCCTGATCGAGCCGCACGTGAAATGGGCGGCGACGGTACGCCGGGTTCGAGATCTGGAGCCGATCGTCGACGAGGCGCTCTACAGGAGCGCCGCCGGCGTGCCCGGCCCGGTCTTCGTCGAATGCCCGGTCGACCTCCTCTATGCCGAGCCGACGGTGCGCGAGCTCTACGCCTCGATGGCGGGGAAGGGCAAGGGGCTCGCCGGCAGGGCGGCCACCTGGTACCTGAAGCGCCACGTCGGCGGCCTCTTTCGGGGTGCCGGCCGCTCCGCCTCGCTCTCGGAGGTCGCGCCGCCGCCGATGGAGCCCGCGGCGGGCGCGGTCGCCAAGGCGGCGCGGCTGCTTGCGCGATCCGAGCGGCCGGTGCTCTTGATCGGCAGTCAGGCCCTGCTCGAAGTGGGCGCGGTGGCCGACCTGGTGCGCGCCGTCGAGCGGCTCGGCGTTCCGACCTATCTCTCCGGAATGGCGCGCGGCCTCCTGGGTGCCGGGCACGAGCTCTGGCTCCGCCACAACCGGGGCAAGGCCCTCAAGGAGGCCGACCTGGTGATCCAGGCCGGCGTGCCGAGCGATTTCCGGCTCGGCTACGGCCGCCAGGTCCCTCGCGGCGCGACGTTGATCGCCGCCAATCGGAGCGAGGCCGACCTCGAGCTCAACCGGCGGCCGACCCTGGGAGCGCTGGCCGACGCCAGCCGCTTTCTGCGGGCGCTGGCCGAGCGTCAGGTGGGCGAGCGCGACCGCGCGGAGTGGCTCGGCCGTCTGCGCGAGCGCGAGGAGGAGCGCGAGGCGCGGATCGCCGAGCAGGCGAGCGTCGAGACCGAGCACGTCAATCCGCTCCACCTCTGCCGTGAGATCGACTCGATCCTGCCCGACGACAGCGTGCTGGTCGCCGACGGCGGCGACTTCGTGGCCACGGCGTCGTACATCGTGCGGCCGCGTCGGCCGCTCTCGTGGCTGGATCCGGGCGCTTTCGGCACGCTCGGCGTGGGCGGCGGCTTCGCGCTGGGCGCCAAGCTCCGTCGTCCCGGCGCCGAGGTCTGGATCTTCTACGGCGACGGCTCGGCGGCCTACAGCGTGGCCGAGTTCGACACCTTCGTCCGCCACGACCTGCCGGTGATCGCCGTGGTCGGTAACGACGCGAGCTGGGCGCAGATCGCTCGCGACCAGGTCGAGTTCCTGAAGGACGACGTCGGCACCGTGCTGCGGCGCAGCGACTACCATCGGGTCGCCGAGGGCTACGGCGGCGTCGGGCTGGTCATCGAGCGTCCCGAGCAGGTCGCCGGCGTGCTGCGCCAGGCGCAGGCGGCAGCCGCCGACGGCCGGCCGGTCCTGATCAACGCCTGGATCGGCAAGACCGACTTCCGCAAGGGCTCCATCTCGATGTGAGCGGTATCGAGCCCGTGCCCACGATCTCAGGAGGACATTGATGCGTTTCGCGATTCCCTGTGCGCTGGTGTTTTTCGTAGCCCTGGCGGGAGGCGCCGCCCATGGCGCCGGTCACGGCCTCACCGCCCACGATCTGGTCACGATGGAGCGCCTTTCCGATCCCCAGCCGTCGCCCGACGGTCGCTGGATCGCGTTCGTGCGGCGCACCACCGACATGGAGGCCGATCG